>NZ_JAKEVJ010000091.1:0-22267 GCF_022398425.1 Shewanella sp. Isolate7
TCGTGCAGAACGAGCAATCAAACCGTTCGTCATAGGCAGAAAAAACTGGTTGTTTAGCCAGACTGCCACCGGCGCTAACGCGAGTGCTATCCTCTACAGCATCATTGAAACGGCCAAGGCTAACGACCTCAATGTGTTCGAGTATGTCATGGTTAGCCTAGAGCAGCTCAGCAAACCCGAAGTCGATATCGAGCAGCTACTACCATGGCAGTTTGCTAAACGCTAGGTGGGATCACCGGACGCTTACACTTAAAATTTCTATTTTGTAAGTTCATCTCATATCCTCATAATTTTTTATTTTTCATTAGGAATTGTTATTATCGTGAGAATTTTCGTTAAGAAAACTACCACCATAAACACCCAACAACTATACTAAACAAGGTAGACAAAACACTTTAAATATAACTTACCTGTGATCACCACCTTATATTTCCTTAGAAGCAAACAGAACCCTCAAACAGTTAAAGTTAAAACACACTCACCCACAAGACACACAAAAACACACACAAAAGTTATAGCAACAATTAATTTTTCTCGCCGCGCAAAAAAATCAGGAAATCCCTTTCCCGTCCAAATAAACATCTTTGAAATTGCAAGTGTCTGTAATTTTCTTGGGGAGCACTTACAGGAGCACTTTAATTAATCCATCAATTAATGGGTTGAGCTATATAACTATGACTAACGAATACACCCCTTTATTTAGGCCTGCACTAAGGTTGCCATACCCGTAGAGTCGATTTTTTACTTTAGTATTCACTCGAAAAATGGCTAATAGCAGTAAAATTACTATATCACCCATAATTCGCACTTGATGTTTTTTAAAGTGTGCTAGCTCAATTCAATCTGACGAAGACATTAGGAAACTGGGTCACTGTCAGCTCAGCTTTGAGCCAGCACACAAACGTTAAAAATTAAGGCTCTGAGACACAGGAAGCATAGTTAGCAGCACTCTCATGGGCACTGTCTACGTAACCTATCTCGAAAATTAAACCATAATAACGCAGAGCAGGAAGTGCCGATTCATCGTTTGTCGCCGACCAATAGTAGCCAGAGACTGGCCAACCACGCGCGCCATACATGCTGCCATATACATTATATAGCTCCACCTTTAACTCTTCCCTTGTTGCTAGGCGCCAGTTAGCTCGCCCGCCAACACCTTTGGCGCTATAGGTATTACAAAGTGCGTTTGCATTATTCCAATTAAATTTGTAATAAGAACCTGCAGGGCCGCTACCTCCATCTTCATCAAAGGTACTATTTATTGGGCTGCCACCAATACTGTCTAAGTAAGCCACAGATGGTGAGCTGGTGAATAATTTACCGTCGCCTGTATTAAGGATGTCAACACAGGCCGCAGCAAGGGTGTCACATACATTGACGACCGAAACATCGGCCACCCCATCTTTTGATGCGGTTAGGATAGTTGCACCTTCTTTAACACCAGACAGTAAACCAGCGGGGGTCACTGTAGCCGTGTTTGTATCAGCTGTCTCCCAGCTCACGGAACTGGAAATGTCAGATTCAGAGGTGTCACTGTATGTTGCCGTGGCCGCCAATTGCAATGTTTTACCTTTCGCGACATTAGCAAAAGGCGTCACTTGAATCGCAGTAATGACCGCAGCCGATACGTTGACATTGACCGTATTGCTGCTCACGCCATCCTTTGATGCGGTGACCGTAGTAGTACCCACTTTAACACCAGACAGTAAACCTGCTGAAGTTACCGTGGCGGTATTAGTATCAGTTGTCACCCAGCTCACGGAGCTGGAAATATCTGATACCGTGCTGTCACTGTAGCTGGCCCATGCTTCTAGCTGCTTGGTTTGACCTTTCGCCACACTGACAGATGAAGGGATCACTTGAATCGAAGTAATGACTGCCGCCGTGACGTTGACATTGACTGCATTACTACTCGTGCCATCTTTTGATGCGGTAACCGTCGTCACACCCTCTTCAACACCGAACAGTAGACCTGTTGAGGTGACCGTAACCTTATTGGTATCCGCTGCCACCCAGCTCACAGAGTCGGAAATGTCTAATGAGGCACCATCACTGTAGGTGGCAGTCGCCACTAACTGCTCAGCTTGTCCCTTCGCCACACTGACAGGTGAAGGCGTCACTTGAATCGCGGTAATGACTGCTGCCGATACGTTGACATTGACCGTATTACTGCTCACGCCATCTTTTGATGCGGTTATTGTAGTCGTACCCACTTCAACACCAGACAATAAACCTGCTGAAGTGACCGTGGCCACATTGGCATCACCGGGCGTCCAGGTGACTGAGCTTGTGATCGGGGATGAGGTGCCATCACTGTAGGTGGCAGTCGCCACTAACTGCTCAGCTTGYCCCTTCGCCACACTGACAGGTGAAGGCGTCACTTGAATCGCGGTAATGACTGCTGCCGATACGTTGACATTGACCGTATTACTGCTCACGCCATCTTTTGATGCGGTGATTGTAGTCGTACCCACTTCAACACCGGACAATAAACCTGCTGAAGTGACCGTGGCCACATTGGCATCACCAGGCGTCCAGGTGACTGAGCCAGAAATGTCTGATGAAGTACCGTCATCGTAGGTAGCCGTTGCAACTAACTGCTGAGTTTGACCTTTCGCCACACTGACAGGTGAAGGCGTCACTTGAATCGCGGTAATGACTGCTGCCGATACGTTGACATTGACCGTATTACTGCTCACGCCATCTTTTGATGCGGTTATTGTAGTCGTACCCACTTCAACACCGGACAGTAAACCTGTTGAGGTGACCGTGACCACATTGGCATCACCAGGCGTCCAGGTGACTGAGCTTGTGATCGGGGATGAGGTGCCATCACTGTAGGTGGCAGTCGCCACTAACTGCTCAGCTTGTCCCTTCGCCACACTGACAGGTGAAGGCGTCACTTGAATCGCGGTAATGACTGCTGCCGATACGTTGACATTGACCGTATTGCTGCTCACGCCATCTTTTGATGCGGTGATTGTAGTCGTACCCACTTCAACGCCAGACAGTAAACCTGCCGAGGTGACCGTGGCCACATTGGTATCACCAGGCGTCCAGGTGACTGAGTTTGTAACCGGGGATGAGGTACCATCACTGTAGGTGGCGGTCGCCACTAACTGCTCAGTTTGCCCCTTCGCCACACTAACAGGTGAAGGCGTCACTTGAATCGCGGTAATGACTGCTGCCGATACGTTGACATTGACCGTATTGCTGCTCACGCCATCTTTTGATGCGGTTATTGTAGTCGTACCCACTTCAACGCCAGACAGTAAACCTGCCGAGGTGACCGTGGTCACATTGGTATCACCAGGCGTCCAGGTGACTGAGTTTGTAACCGGGGATGAGGTACCATCACTGTAGGTGGCGGTCGCCACTAACTGCTCAGTTTGCCCCTTCGCCACACTAACAAGTGAAGGCGTCACTTGAATCGCGGTAATGACTGCTGCCGATACGTTGACATTGACCGTATTGCTGCTCACGCCATCTTTTGATGCGATTATTGTAGTCGTACCCACTTCAACGCCAGACAGTAAACCTGCCGAGGTGACCGTGGTCACATTGGTATCACCAGGCGTCCAGGTGACTGAGTTTGTAACCGGGGATGAGGTACCATCACTGTAGGTGGCGGTCGCCACTAACTGCTCAGTTTGCCCCTTCGCCACACTAACAGGTGAAGGCGTCACTTGAATCGCGGTAATGACTGCTGCCGTCACGTTGACCGTTACGGCATTACTGGTTACACCATCCTTTGAGACGGAAATGGTGACTTCCCCTGGCGTGTCACCACCAGTCAACACCCCGGCCGAATCAAAAAAACCCACCGCTGGGTCACTTGAAATCCAATCGCTCACACTCAAATCTGTTAGTGCGCGAGATGAGCCGTCAACGTAGTAGCCTACCGCCTCAAAAGCCTGCTTATTACCTGCAGCAAGCGTCAATTGACTCGCGCCCTGCGTTGTAGGTGAAGAGGCTGCAATATCAATGCGCTCTAATTTTACAACTGATTCAGAGTTATCCCCCTCTGAATTACAGCCTGCCAATAGCACCAGCAAAGGAAGAGCCATTAGCATGAATAAACCCTTAAACATTTTCCTCATCTTAAACCTCTATTATTAATTCACTCTAAAAAAGAACATTATCTTTTCTGCCATCATGAATGACACTTACAACCCACGACCATTCTATTTCATTCATTATTTTCAGTTTTTCACGAAAGCTAACTTAAGCTTTCTGGCCCCAACATGCTTGAGAATACGGCTGTCGTAGCCAAGATTAGGAGGCCAACTATGAACTCTAAAGCGATAGAATTCTTAAGTTTATATTTCATTCCCTGCTGTTCTTCATGTGCCAAATTAGGTACTAATATGAATTTATGCAGCGCTGCGAATAGGAAAATGATAGTGACAAGAAAGAGTTTCAGGCTCACTGCAATACCATAATCACTATTGAGGAACTCTTCGGGCTTATTGAATAACATCCATAATAACCCCGTGCCAGAAAACAACACTAAACTTACAAGCGCTATACCCAACAGCCCAAATCTGTCCATCACATGTTTTAACGCAATCGCATCTAAGGTTGAACACATTCGCCATAATGGATAAAAAGCACCAACCCAACACCCAACAGCCAACAAATGCACAAAAATAAAAAATCTTGCTAAAACATGTAGTTCAACGCTATGACCAGCCAAACCAAATGTTGCAGCTAACAATACAGTGCTCACAACAAGTGAAATTAAAGCTGCTCGCCTCACTCCTTGAGCCGGGTTTAACATCAATCGACTGGCGGAAAGAGCCAATGCAAATCCCATTAAACGCCATCCGACCGACTCCCCTACAGGTGTAGCCCATAGAAATACGTACATTTGAATATCAAGCATGCCGGCAAACCCATCGTCAGCGAATGACCCGACCTGAACTAGATAGTTTACTGTCACAGCAAAAATTCCCAAGATGGCACCTAAACTAACATAGTCACAAATTATGCTAACTTCACGCCGCTCAAGACGAACCAAACCCAGCATAAATGCTCCCCCCATAATGGCAGCAACATTAAGGTATATGAACCATTTTGATAATAGTGCCATTATTTCAAATGAGGTTAATATCATGGGCTGCTCCACTTAAACCTTATTGATGAGCTTTATGTTCTGTATTGTTTTTTTCCATGGTCATTGGAATCATTGTGCGCGTATTTGCACCACTACCATGTATCATGAATTGAAACTTCCCTTGCATTTTGTGACCATCTTGTCCCATTGCCATCCAACTCACTGTATATGTTGATTGATTTAATACAGGAAGTGGCAATAAATATTTATCTTGGAATTTCCCATCTGTTGGCATGGTTAATTTTAAATCATTTTGTTTGCTATCTTCCAAAGTTACCTTAACTAATCGCACCCCCCCAGAAAATGAAAGCTCCATATTTTCTGGAGTTTCATCTAGCATAGCCCCCTCGGCAGGCATTGAACTACTTAGACCTACATGGGCCCAAACTGAGCTGCTGGCAACAATAGTGGTTACTAATAAAACGATGTTAACTAATTTCATTTTGTTATCCTTTAATACCTTTAATACCTTTAATACCTTTAATACCTTTAATACCTTTAATACCATCCCAATTTTTTAGGGAAAACTATTGCGTGTAGTGGTGCGGCTAATACCCTACAATTAGGTGCCCCTTAATTATAATCATTCATTACTTGATGAATAATTAAATTCACCTTAACTTGTCTTTCACTATTTACATGTCCAAACCAACTTTTCTAAACCCAAACATAAACAAAGCCTTCAGCACTCATAATCCCTGCGAACTTCAGGATTAGTTGAATAATATCGTCAAAATGTTATTCGAGTGCTTGGGCAATATCCCCAGCCCTGATAAGCAATGTGATTTTTATGCCCCCTTATATAGAGTTTTGAGACTTAATATAAAACTCTGTTAATTAAATTAAGCAACAGATCCCTTAAGCCTGTGATGCGAAACAGCAGAAAGATCATGGATAAGCTTAGCTATCCTACCCATGTCCCCAAGCCTCAGCTTTAACAGGCTAAGTTATTACACTCCCTTACAATAGTTAGCGATTTAGACCTATTTTTGTAACTGAGTACTTCTCCAAAGGAAAAACACAACCGGAACGACGACTAAAGTAAGCGCAACAGCAGTTACCATGCCGCCAACCATAGGGGCTGCGATACGGCTCATCACTTCTGAGCCCGTTCCGGTTCCATATAGAATAGGTAACAAGCCAGCGATAATCGCTGCAGCAGTCATCATTACTGGTCTTACTCGCATTCCAGCACCTTGCATAACCGCTTCTCTCAATCCATTTCGACAAGGAACTGTGCCATTGTTTTCACAATCATTAATCATCTGAACAAAGGCTTGATTAAGATAGACCAACATGATGACACCAATCTCTACCGCGACTCCTGCGAGCGCTATAAAGCCAACGCCAACCGCCACCGAGAAGTTATACTCCTGCAGGTACATCAACCAAATGCTGCCCACCATCGCAAACGGTAGTGTTCCCATGATAATGCCGACTTCAATAAAGTTACGGAAGTTCATATATAGCAAGAGAATGATTATCCCTAATGTTAACGGTACTACATAAGTCAATTTGGCCTTGGCACGCTCCATATATTCATATTGACCGGACCAGGTTATAGAGTAACCGGCCGGAAGTTTCAGTTGCTCGTTGACCACTTTCTGAGCTTCGACCACATAGCTACCTATGTCTATTCCTGCTATGTCTATATAGGCCCAACCATTGAGGCGTGCATTCTCACTCTTAATCCCAGGAGGACCATCCTCGACGACAATATTGGCCACATCAGCAAGAGAGATTCGCACCCCTTGCGGGGTAATCACAGGTAACATTGCCAACTGCTCAGGTGAGTTACGATAATCCTGAGGATAACGTAGGTTAATGGGATAGCGCTCTAAGCCTTCCACAGTTTGTGATACATTCATGCCACCGATAGCAGTAGCAATAACCTGCTGAACATCGGCGATATTTAGTCCATATCTGGCCGCCTTCTCTCTCTGAATATCGACCTTAATGTAACGTCCGCCAGCCACGCGCTCTGAGTATACCGACGCCGTACCAGGAACATTTTTAAGAATACGTTCCAAATCTTTACCTATATCCTGAATCCCCCCCAACTCGGGCCCGGCAATCTTGATCCCCACAGGGGTCTTAATCCCTGTCGCAAGCATGTCGATACGGGTCTTAATCGGCATCACCCAAGCATTTGTCACTCCTGGCAGCTTTACCAGTGCATCCAACTCTTTCTTAAGACTCTCTGTGGTGACACCATCTCGCCACTCACTCTTAGGCTTAAGCTGAATAAAGCTTTCGATCATGGTTAAAGGTGCTGGATCGGTTGCCGTCTCCGCTCGTCCGACCTTACCGAAAACTGTCTGCACTTCCGGAACGGTATAGATGAGTCTATCTGTCTGCTGTAGCAGCTCACGCGCCTTACCGATGGAGATCCCTGGGTAGGTGGTAGGCATATACATGAGATCGCCTTCATCCAGAGGCGGGATAAACTCGCTACCTATGCGATCCAGAGGCCAAATACCTATACCTAGTACGACCAAAGCAACAGTCAATGTCGATTTAGGAAATTGCAAAACTTTGCGCAGAACAGGCATATAAGCCACGGTAAGCAGGCGGTTGACCGGGTTTTTATGCTCCGGCATCACCTTGCCTCGAATGAAATACCCCATCAATACCGGCACTAAGGTAATGGCCAAAGCTGCCGAAACCGCCATGGCATAGGTCTTGGTAAACGCGAGCGGTGCAAACATGCGCCCCTCTTGCGCCTCCAGAGTAAACACCGGCACGAAACTGACTGTAATGATTAACAAGCTGAAAAACAGGGCTGGCCCCACCTCCTTAGCGGATTCGGCTACAATTTGCCAACGGTTCTCGTCCGTTAACTGTGTTCGTTCCATATGTTTATGCATGTTTTCGATCATCACGATCGCGCCATCAATCATGGCTCCAATGGCGATTGCTATGCCGCCAAGTGACATGATATTAGCGTTAAGCCCCTGAAAATACATGATGGAGAAGGCAGCTAATATACCAACTGGCAGGCTGACGATGGCCACCAATGATGAACGAAAATGAAACAGAAACACCATGCAGACCAAGGCAACGACCAGAAATTCCTCCAGTAATTTATAGCCTAGGTTTTTCACAGCGCGATCGATAAGGCCGCTGCGATCATAAACAGTGACCACTTCGACCCCTTCAGGTAACCCCTTTTTCAATTGTTCCAACTTTGCCTTGACACCATCTATGGTTTTTTGTGCATTCTCTCCGTAACGCATCACAATGATCCCACCGACAGTTTCCCCCTCACCATTAAGCTCGGCAACGCCGCGTCGCATTTGGGGGCCTAAACCTATTTCGGCGATATCTTTTAGTAATAATGGCGTACCATTGTTATTCACTCCCAGTGGTACACTACCAATGTCTTCCACGCTCTGCAGATATCCAGTGGCGCGAACCATGTATTCGGCTTCTGCCATTTCAACCACAGATGCACCTATCTCTTTGTTTCCTCGTTTAATCGCTGTCTCAATAAGTGAGAGAGGAATACCAAATGCACGTAATTTATCGGGATCAACTTTAACCTGATACTGCTTCACCATACCGCCTAAAGCTGTAACTTCAGATACGCCTGGTACGGTTTGCAGCTCATACTTTAAAAACCAATCCTGCATACTACGTAATTCACTGATGTCGTGTTGACCCGTTTTGTCTATCAGCGCGTAAAGATAAACCCAGCCGACCCCTGTAGCATCTGGCCCCAATTGTGGTTTAGCATTAGTGGGAAGTGACGGGGCTACCTGACTCAGATATTCAAGTACACGACTTCGTGCCCAATAGAGGTCGGTCTTCTCATCGAAGATGACATACACATAGGAGTCACCAAAGAAAGAGTATCCTCTCACTGTTACTGCACCAGGTACCGATAACATGGCTGTTGTCATCGGATAGGTCACCTGGTCTTCGACCACCTGAGGAGCCTGACCGGGAAAGCTTGTTTTGATGATCACCTGCACATCTGATAGATCCGGCAAGGCATCGACAGGGGTGTTTTTTAGTGAAAATAACCCTATACCCACCAAGAATGCTGCGCCCAACAATACGAAGAAGCGATTCTTAACCGACCATTGAATAATGGATTCAATCATTTTGCTCTCCTTTTATTCACCGTCGATGCCAGACATTTGCATGGGGTTAATATTGGTGATAACAAATTGACCGTCTCGGTTCTCAAAAGTGAAGTGGAGCATGGCTCCTACTTTAAATACCGACATATCCAGATCTTTACCTACCATAAAGCTCAAATCCGACGCTGGTTCATTCCACTTTTCTATTGGTCCACGGCTGATATTGACCATTCTGTGACCAGCCATTACCGAGTTAACGACACCAGAAACAGTGGCTCTATTACCCGAATCATTACTTTGTGACTTATCACTGTCTGGAATATGTATAGCCGTAACCTCAACGTTGCCATCATCCGACTTACTTAGTTCGACGCGCAATGTTAAACCAGGCTTTAAAACTGAAAAGTTAACCGAATCTGCGACGGTGAAATCCATGGTCATTGCAGGCCAATTCCATTCGGAAATGGCTTGATGATCCATGTTCACCATGCGGTGCCCTGCCATTAGGCTGTTAATGCTGGCCTCTACCGTTATGGTTGAAGGAACCGAAATTTCATCTTCAGCTTGGCTATTCATGCGTTTGAAGTCTGAGCTCTTACTAGACTCAGAATCAAGTAAGAACTGTGCGGATGAAGCAACTCTGTCACCTTCGGAGAGACCAGATAGAATCTCTGCAAATTTCTCATCGTATCTGCCAACCTTTACTGATATCGACTTATAACGGCCTGCACCAAGTGCAAGTACCACTCGGTCTGAGCTCCCTGTCCGAATGATGGCTTCTTTAGGCACAAGCAGCGCCTTTTCACCCTCGGCATGAATGGTTACCTGGGCAAACATGTTGGGTTTCAATTCCCAATGACGATTATCGAAACGTAATCTTGCCTTTAGTGTCCTAGTCTTACTATCTATAGTGGGATAAACATAATCGACCTTGCCATTCCAGACCTTACCCGGTAGATAATCCAGCGTCATGCTAACTGTCTGTCCCGTTGAAACAAGGGAGGATTGCCGCTCGAATATTTCAGCATCTACCCATACTTGATCTAAATTACCGACAGAAAATAGGGTATTGCCGGGTTTGACATAAAAACCTTCACGAATGTTAAGGTTATCGACAACGCCACCTTCTGAAGCAAAAAAAGTGATGTTTTGCTTAACTTGCCTGCTTTTCTTTAATTCCGTTATCGCATCATCTGGTACCTGTAGAGCCTTTAACCTTTCCATAGCTGCTTGGATCAAACGCTGGTTGTTTCTCTCCAGTGCACGCAGGTATTCTTCCTGTGCATTGACAAGTGTAGGAGAGTAGAGCTGATATAAAGGCTGGCCTGCCGTGATCCTATCGCCAGCGGCTTTAACATAGAGTTTCTCTATCCAACCCTCAACTCTGGGATGAACATGAGTTAACAGATCCTCATCATATTTGACATAACCTACGGTTTCGATTTTCGTATGCAGTAAGCCCTTTTTTACCTTGACTTTACGGACCCCCAGGTTATTAACCACTTCTGGCGAGATCATTATAGTCCCGGGACCAGCATCTATGCCGCCCAATTCCTTCTTGTAAACAGGGATCAAATCCATACCCATTGGCGACTTTCCGGGTTTATCAGAAGTATAATTAGGATCCATTGGAGCTACCCAATAGAGAGGTTTATCTTGTTCCGCTGTAACTACTTGTATTGAATCTGTGGCAGGTCCTCTCAAACTTATATATGAAAATGTGCCTATAGCCCCTACAACCACTCCTAAAACCAACAAACTCAATACGTTAACCTTATTGCTCATTTTTTGTCTCCATTACTTTCCATAGCGCCGTTATCACTCAAAATCATCTGTTCTGGAGTGGTCATAAGAAAGTAATTCAACTGAAGTTTAGTTTTTTGAATGTCCACATCGATACTCAGTTCATCTAGCCGTGCATTTAACTCTGCGATTAATGCACGAACGACTTCGGCAAAATCGCCATCATCGTTGGTGTATGCTGAAAGTGATGCTTCCGCTTGTTCCTCCATTTGAGGTAACAATTCGACACGATAGCGATATTGACGCTGTTCTAGCTTTTTAAGCTGTGCCTTTGAGGTTCCAAATGCAGACATCATTTCTCTAAGACGAAGCCATTTACGTGTCTTAACCTCTTCGGCCTGTGATACAGCAGCCTGAACTTCACGATCTTGCTTATTGGAAGTAAAAATCGGCAAATCGAAGCTTAATCCGATAGTAAAAAGATCTGCACGATCGTTATTCAAAGGATCATCTCCCCTATAACCATAGCCCGCATTCACTCCCCACTCGGGTTTATACTTCTGTTTCGACAACTCGACTCCCTTCCTACTTGCCTGAATATTTTTCTCAATAGCATCTACAGAAGGGTGATGAGAAAAATACTGAAACAAAGTTTGTGGTTGCACCCGCTCTTCTAGATACAATTCGGGATAAAGCAGTTTGATTCTAGGCAGCGTAGTAGCCAATTTCACATCAACTTCTTCACTCTGGAACTGAGCGTCGTAGGAGAAATCATCAACAAAATACTGGCTTGTCCATTGATATAATCGCTGCTTTCCCATATCCAACTGTTGCTTAAGAATATCAAGACGATCATCAATACGTGTCACCTCAAGTTGAGCCCTTACAATATCTTGCTGTCTAGATTTACCTAGTGCCGCCGAATAACTGGCCCTTGCCACATCAGACAGCTGCTCAAACAGAAATCGCTCTTTCTCTATTAGGGCGATACTTTCTTGAGCCTTATAGATATCCAACCAAATCAGCCCTGTCGTAACTGCGACTTTGGCCTTACGATCTTCTATTTGAAATGGGTACTGACTGGCGACTAGCTCAAGTTGCTGCTGCCTGAGCGCCAAACTATTCCCACGAGGGAACATCTGTGACACCCCTACCTTAAATTGAGTCATCCCTTCCTGACCAAAATCAAATGTATCCAAAGGCATGTTTGCCAGACCGACATTAACCTTAGGGTCCGGCAAGGTCCCTGCTGCGATACTTTTTGATTCATAAGCATCTTGTATGTACCGTCTTCCCGCCAGCCAAGGGTCATTTTTCTGCGCTAACTTAATGGCCATCTCTATTGTTAAACCGGGTTGCAAAGTCGATTTAACCTCTTCAGCAAATGCCAGCTGAATACAAAGATCAATAATCAAAACGATGATAAAAACCAGGGGAACGCTCTTAAACAGTAGTGTTCGTATCATTAATACTGCCCCTTCAATGAGTTCACTTCGGCATAGACACTGACAGAGCCATCAGCTTTCAGTAATACCACGTTGTAAGGAGTAAATTGCTCCCCCTGCTCCATGCCAGGGCTTCCCAGAGGCATGCCGGGAACACTCAGCCCAATAGCGCCTTCTGGTTTCTCTTCGAGGAATTTTTTAATAAATTTTGCAGGTACATGTCCTTCAAATACAAAGCCCTCTCTAGAAAGTGCGGTGTGACAAGAGTGGTATTTGACGGGAATGCCGTTTGAGCTTTTAAACTCTGTGAGATTATCTCGATTAACCGCTATAGTTTTGAAGCCATTAATGTCCATGTTTTTAGACCATAGACCACAGCATCCACATGAGGCACCTTTATATACGGTTAAAATCTTAGAATGAGCTTGTTGGACTGCGTTTTCAGTTTTATCCGATCCATTAGTTGGATCGCTACAAGCTAAAACCAACATTGATACAATGATTGTAACGATCAGAAATGTGAGTACTTTATAAGGCAACATAATATCCCCCAGACGAACTCCAATCAGGGAATATCTCTAAATGAATTAGGTGCAATGTATTCATTTAAACTTGAACCTAAGACTTCAAAGCGTCAAAGATTAAAGTACAGCACTAATACCATCGAGATTTGATCAGAGCCGACGTCGATACGTCAGAAATCACTTTGTAGGAGTAAAAATCTCCCGCTAACACACAGAAAACAAATAGAAAGAACGGTCAAAATAAAGACAGATCTATCCTGTATTAGCAGGCTATCGGAGGACGATAGTTGGTCGTTGGGTAGGAACTTTTAAGAGAAAAAACGTCTGATAAAATCTGCGCTGATGAGATTTTCTTTGAATTTAACGGTATGAAACTTGTCATTAATACCATCGAAGTACACCCATTCATTGGGCAAGAGCAGAGTTGCTCACAGTCTTTACACTCACCTGATTGACATGAAGTGTGCGTATTACCATGTTTTAGTTGAGCATCATCCTTCATCTCCATCTTCATAAAGAGGGATGAAGGGTTTACCTGCATATTCATTTGGCAAGGCATGCTGGCAATTGCAAATGATTGACCAATAAAGGTCAATAGAACAAATGCAACAGCAAGTATGTTTCTTATGTTTCTCTTATTTAGAGTCACGTTGATTACCAAATTGTAAGTCGATTAAACAATAAACAGGTGAAATCATAACCTCAACATCAAAACAGTGCAAGCTAAAAACAAAACATTTGTGACAAATTGTAACCTAGAGAGGTCAGTTTTCATCGGCACACAAATTTAAAGCGCGCAATGTCATCAAGCGGAGTTGTTCTCTCACATCGGCCCAATCGACAAGCACTATAGGCATTGGGTTAGCACCGCAAAGATGCATTGCATGCCCGCGATATATCGTCAATCGGTCGTTATTGATGTGGCGGCTACTGAGCAAGCGGTCAATGCGTTTGATACTGTGCTTAGGCGCCACATTACCAGACATATTACGGCCTAGTTGGGTCAAAGATAATTGATCACCATCTAGTTGGTAACCATAAGTAGAGTTATGCCGTTTTTTGTGAATGGAAGCGCATCGATTGCTAAGAGAGTCATGTTGAATCGCAATGTCACGCATGGTACTGTTCTAGTTTGTTTCTGGCGAAATTGATTAGATCAAACAGTACCGTACACACCCGCCAATTGATTGATTAAAAAGGAATTACCGTCTCTCAATTGAGGCGTTATATTTCTCACACCAGCTTCACCAGTATGAGTTTATTTTAAGGATATGAAATGGCTGTAACTCAAAAATTCAAAGACATGGCACTATCATTTTATGGCTGTGATGGAGGAAATCTAGATTCTGCTGTATGGACATGTGGTCTTGAATGGGGACGAGGATATGAAAATAATGAAATTCCAGAGAGCGAACTAAAAGCGCTGAAGCTTTGGTCATGGGATACAGACGGAGAAACTGTTGCTGATTGTCTTAGGCATCAGTACAACCAAAAATTAGCTTGGTTTTTCAGCTACTTATACGGATGGGATGTCGATAATTATAAAAGCGAAAGCATAAAAAATAAGTTATTCTGTAGTGAAGGGGTTGGATTCAAAATGAATGCATTTCCTATCTCATTTAAAAATAGAGACTCTGTATCATGGAGCCCAAAAACAAAAGAAAAAACCGGGCTTAATAGCTTTCAAGTTTATAAAGAATGGTGCATAGAAAATCGCGGAAACCACTTTTACAATCTCATTCAAAAACATAATCCGAAAATGGTTTTATGCACCGGAATATCCTCATCAAATGAATTCCTTAGATTTTTCAAATGTGATATTTCAAGTATTGAGCATCATAACGCATTTCATTCCGGTCTCACCAACGACGAAAAAACATTGATTATCGTTGCACCATTCTTCGGCGGTAGCAACGGTATAAACAGCTATTCAAAAATGGAAAACTTGGTTTCTGAAATTAATCATTTTTCATCTTTGCACTTTAACAATGAATCGTGGTTCACAACCATAACCACCGAAACATAACAAGTAAACCCAGTGACACCTACGAAGTACCTGTTGTAAGCGTTGCTATACAAAGTAAAAGCCCACCTGCTATGCAGGTGGCTCTGCTTTCGGGGCAAAATATCAGTGATATGCTTGCAAAAGCTAATAATAATGCCACCTACAGAACTCTATCTGACTCATCCAATTTTGACTATTTATGCGCAGTCATATCCATGAAAGCATCAGAACTGCTACTTGCTATGAATTGCTCCTGAAACAGCTAAAATATGCTCGTAAACAGTAACCGTCCGGTGATCCCCACATTCAAAAACTGATGCTGCTACTGCATAGTGCTCCTTTTACTAAGGAGAATACCCATGCGGCATCAACGACGAGATGTAAATACCTGGCTGGATCTTTTCGACCGCCAGGAACAAAGCGGATTATCGGCGGTGGCGTTTTGCCGTCAGCATCAGATTAATATCCAAACATTTTACGCCAGACGCAGTGACATCAGGCTTCAGCGAACCAACAATAAATTTGTTCACGTTAAGCGCGAAGTCACCACCTTTGAGTCGCAAGTAGAAGATGTCACTCAGACATTCGTGCTGAAGCACGCATCTTCAGCATTGAGTGTACCAGCGGACGTTAATCTGCACTGGCTGGCTAGCCTGATGAAGGCGCTGAACGAATGAAGATGTTCGTTCAGCCTTCTGACATTTATCTTTATCTGGATAATGTCGACTTCCGTAAATCCATCAATGGCTTGATAGTCGTGGTCGAGCAACAGATGGAATTGAATCCGTTCCGGGATGCGCTGTTTATCTTCTGTAACAAAAAGCGGGATAAGCTGAAGGTGCTCTATTGGGATAAAACCGGCTTTGCTCTGTGGTACAAGCGTCTCGAAAAACACCGCTTTAAATGGCCGACAAACGCTGAGTTACAACACATGTGCCTGAGCGAGCAACAGCTGCAATGGTTATTATTCTGATGCTGACGGCAAAACGCCACCGCCGATAATCCGCTTTGTTCCTGGCGGTCGAAAAGATCCAGCCAGGTATTTACATCTCGTCGTTGATGCCGCATGGGTATTCTCCTTAGTAAAAGGAGCACTATGCAGTAGCAGCATCAGTTTTTGAATGTGGGGATCACCGGACGGTTACGCAATATCGAACTGTTCTTGAAAATGTAACGACCAATACAAGGGACATACTAAGAGCGAGTCAACTTTCTACCTTTCGTGGCAAAGAACGATTATCTGTAAAACATTGCCCTTTGTGCGCTAAAGATGAAGTATATAATTTTGGTGTAGCCTACTGGCACCTAGCTCATCAAACTCCTGGTATTGAAGCTTGTTCGGTACATGGCACTTGGTTAGTACACAATGAACTCTTAGGTCGCAGCCATGCTAGTGGCAAGTTACTTCCAGATATCAGAGTCGAACCTACTTATTGTAGTAAGCTTGCGAGGGAGTTTTCAAAGTTTTCATTTAATAAAATCATAAGCTTACAAGATACGAATCAAAGCAATGAGGCTTTGTGTGACATTTACCTTAAACAACTCTGCATCAATGGTGATTTAACACAAAGTGGTCGAGTCAAACGGAAAAAGATAAGGAAGGTGCGAATAAGTCCCGTGCTTGCTCTGCGTGTGCTTAAAGCGGATAGATGCTAGGCACAGTTTACAGCGAATGGCCCTAGTCCTTCGCAAGAACTGTAACGCAGCAAATACCGCTGTAAGCCTCGCCCTGCGGGGCTTTGATAGCAACACCATTTCGGCGTTATTCAACTTCAGCAGGCCTCGGCATGCCCTCAGTTGAATGCCTTGAACTGTCGCTGCTATCAAAGCCAGAGCTGTGCGACGAAGAGAGGCAGATGATTACCGCTTTGTCTCATCTCTATTTTCTGGTCAATACCCTCAACACCCACTTAAGCACTTGTTATTTGAGTTCTACTTATCACGCTGTCAGCCTGATGATGAATTGGACACTAAAAACTTGAATGTTCAGCCGGCACCCATAAATAAAGAAGAGCAATGCTGTCACTTATTGAATTCGGGACTATCAATGGTGGCGGTAAGTAGGGAAATTGACAAAAGTAGGTGCTATGTCAAAAGTATTGCTTTGAAGCACAATATTCCTGTTAATTTGAAGCCGAAGAAAATTACCCAAAATCTTAAAAACTCAGTCTTAACACTAGCTAAAAAGGGCTTTCATCGAGATGTAATAGCTAAAATTCATAGTATCTCAACTGGCAGTGTAGAGCTAATAATCTCCACAACAGCAGGCCTTGTTGAGTGGCGAAAACTATGTAAATCAGAATCTTTACGGCGTCGATATTGCTGCCAAATAATGCGGTTTATTGCTGCAAATCCGAATGCTTGTCGACAAGAGGTTAAGACTGTTAATGAAGCGGCATTTTATTGGTTATATATTCATGAAAATCAATGGCTTGAAAGCAAGCTTCCTGTCGCTACCCAAACACAACATGTTGATAGGGTTGATTGGAGTCAGCGAGATAAAGTGCTGGTGAAAAAAATTAGCTTAATTATGAATGAGCACCAAAACCAACTATCAAGAACACAGCTTGATAACTTGCTGGGTGGCCATGGCTGGTTAACGAAACAAAAGAATAAACTTCCAAAAACGTTACAGATGTATAGGCAATTAAGCCATTTAAAGTAACCATCGACGTATTGACCTTCTCAGAAGTCTTAAGAAAATGAGCGGGGTTTTCTTTGCTAAGAAGTTGTGGTTTTATTAGTCATAACAATGAGGTTAGTTTGCAAAGGTTGCTAGATCATGCTTGTATTACCTTGTGAGTCAATTTTTAGTGCGTTTTTTAGGCTTTATAAAAAACATGGAGAGTTAGATTATTCTAGTTTAATTGGCATTGATGGAAAATGGTGTGTATCGCCTACTCTAAATAAACCATATCGTGAGGTTTTTAAAGTTTATAATGGTAGTAAGATTTACGAAATGTTTTTCCCCTCATTTTTCCGAATGATAGATGTTTATTCTTCTCATCTTAAGTTAGCAACTATAAAATCATTGGTGTTAGCTTTTGAAAGTGAAAGAACCATTAGTTTTAAAATGAAAAAAGGGTGTAGATATATAAGGTTTTGCGATAAGTGTATTGTTGAGAGTATTAATAATTATGGTGTTGGATATTTAAAGTCATCATGGCTTGAAGTTTATAATTGTGAAGTTCATAACAAAAAATTGTTTTATCTTCCTAACGCTAGCAGGCATCAGCAGTTGGAAAGGCTTACCAAGGTACTTTCTGGTAGTTTCGAGGTAGGGGAGATTCCTTGTGAAGTTTCAAATTATTCATATGAAAAATGGAATGAATCGATCTCAACCTATAACAATTGTGTTATTGAGTTACCTTGCGTGGACTCTGGGTACTCAGTGTATGTTTCAAAATCGATTGTTAGTATTATTGAAGAGATGGGTTATAACCATAATGTTCTGGCTGATGAGAGCCTACAGCAGGCGTGTGGTATGTTAAATTTGGATTATGACTCTTTATGGGGTGAATATCTTAAAAGTAGTGTTAAAAGTACATGTCTCAGGATTGTGTTTATGGAAAGTCATTTCTCAATTCATACTCAGATGTTGTCTGGTTCAAATTGCTCTAAATGTCTCAGATATCATCCTTGTCTTGAAGGGGCATGTCCGCGTAGCTTGATAATAATGAGAGTTAAAGTTGGGGGTCCAGGCTTTTATTTTGATCTTCCACAAGCATGTAAGAATTGGTGTAAGTTTAAATGATGAAACATGAAGTAAATATAGTAAAAATAGTTGCCATTTAATTTTAAGTGTTTCTATGATTCTTCAAGCTTTAAGTTGTAATAGTAATGTGTATGATTTATTTGATAATGATAAAAAGGCCATAACAACACGTTTTGAAAATCTCTAAGTGTGTGCCCGATAAAGTTAACATTCCAAGATCACCAATGAACTAGAGTGTTCGCATGCCCCCTTAGGCATAGCTAGGCTATACACCTGCAACATGTTCTGTGTCGATGGTTCTTTAAGTGCAGGACCTTGTGATCCAATAATGGTAATTTTCGAGCAAGTCGGTAGAATACGCCAGTAACTTGTTTTAGGTATATTTGATGACAGTAAAAGCGATAGATTTATTCGCCGGCGCAGGAGGCTTTACTCTTTCAGCAATAGAAAGTGAAGTGAAGGTTCTCGCTGCGATCGAGTTTGATGAGGCGGCTGCTCATACCTATAAAGAAAACTTTGTCAAAGTCGTCAAGCATAACATAGACTTGCGAGCAGGTAGGGACTTGGGCGACATTAATCGTGTCGATCCTGTTGAGTTGCGAGAGAGCCTTCGGTTACAAAAGGGCGAATTAGATTTGATTTTGGGGGGGCCTCCATGTCAAGGCTTCTCTACACACAGGATTAAAAATGCGGGGGTTAACGACCCTCGTAATGCTTTGTTGTTAAGATATTTTGAGTTTGTTAACGAATTCAATCCAAAGGCTTTTTTGGTTGAGAACGTTACAGGTCTTCTTTGGGAGCGTCATAAAGACTTTTTAGACAAATTTATCTCTCTCGCAGAGTCGACTGGGTATACAATCAAGTTTTGTGGCATTATAAATGCGAAGGACTATGGAGTTCCACAGAGTAGAAAGCGTGTTTTTATCTATGGGTTACGAAGCGACTTAGATACTGAGCATGAATTTCCTCCTCAGCCAACGCATTTTTCACCAACTAGCGGCAAACTTCCTCAATGGAAGCCCGCATCAGCTGTATTTGAAAAAATACCCGAAGAGCTATACGTGCAGTTTTGGGAAGACTATTTTAAGAAAAAGACCAAGTTATCATATGAGCAAACGACAAAGCTTTTACGTAATCTGAAATCAGGTAAAAAGCTCAAGAAGAACGACCCATGTAATATACATATGCAGCCTACCTCCATGATGGTAGAGCGATTTGCAGATACTCCTTTGAATGGAAGCAGGGAGGATGCTGGAGAAAAGCATCAATTAAAGTGTCACTCTGGAGAGTATGGAGGTCACAAAGATGTTTATGGTCGAATTCTTATTCACCTACCTAGTAATACAATAACAACGGGTTGTAATAATCCGTCAAAAGGTCGTTTTGTACATCCGTGGCTCAACCATGGAATGACATTGCGACATGCAGCTCGCTTACAGTCATTTCCTGACTGGTTCGATTTCCATGGTACCTCAACAGAACAAGCTCGCCAGATTGGTAATGCAGTTCCGCCTTTGCTTGGTAAAGTACTTATAAGTGAGATATGCAGTAGATTGAATTGAATAAAGTGCCTACAATGTTAGGCACTTTTTATATCAGAAATATAAAGGCCCGGGTACAAATGGCTCAAATGAATGTAAGCGCTAGAGCTGTCGATATGCTTGGCAGACAGCAAATAGCGGGTATTCCGACTGCAATACACGAGTTATTTAAGAATGCTCATGATGCATATGCCACCCATGCCGAAATCGACTACTTTCAAGATCAGAATCTCGTAACTCTTCGGGATAATGGTATCGGGATGACAGAGGAAGATTTTTATAAGAAATGGCTGACAATCGGTACGTCAAGTAAATTTGGTGTGAACCGAAAATCTGATTACATTCCTCAAGGAATGAGAGAGCGTAAGCTGATGGGGGAAAAAGGTATTGGGCGTTTGGCTATTGCTTCTATTGGGCGTCAAGTAATAGTTCTTAGTCGAGCCGAACGCAAAGATGGGCTTCATGATATGATTGTTGCTCTTATTCACTGGAGTCAGTTTGAAATTCCTGAAATTGGAATTTCTGAGATTATCATTCCTACCCGCACTTTCGCAGAAGACCAGTTGCCATCTTTAGAAGATGTGCAGTCGATGGCAAATGAACTGATTGAACATTTAAAAACGCTTGGCAATGCAATTCCGCCTTCATATTTCGAATTAATTTCTGAAGATCTTAAACTGTTTTCCTTTTCGCCAGAAGTATTGTTTAAGAATCTACAAAAAAAGTCTAAGACTACGTGGGAAGAGGGTAAAAGAGATGGAAATTCTGATGGTTCTCTTCCAATTCTCGACGGTTTAGGGCGAGGTACTCATTTCATCATCATGCCTTGTGATGAAACTCTAGGGAAGGTGCGAATAAGTCCCGTGCTTGCTCTGCGTGTGCTTAAAGTGGATAGATGCAAGGCACAGTTTGCAGCGAATGGCCCTAGTCCTTCGCAAGAACTGTAACGCAGCAAATACCGCTGTAAGCCTCGCCCTGCGGGGCTTTGATAGCAACACCATTTCGGCGTTATTCAACTTCAGCAGGCCTCGGCATGCCCTCAGTTGAATGCCTTGAACTGTCGCTGCTATCAAAGCCAGAGCTGCGTGCTTGCTCTGCGTGTGCTTAAAGTGGATAGATGCAAGGCACAGTTTGCAGCGAATGGCCCTAGTCCTTCGCAAGAACTGTAACGCAGCAAATACCGCTGTAAGCCTCGCCCTGCGGGGCTTTGATAGCAACACCATTTCGGCGTTATTCAACTTCAGCAGGCCTCGGCATGCCCTCAGTTGAATGCCTTGAACTGTCGCTGCTATCAAAGCCAGAGCTGTGCGACGACTTGTTCGCACCTTCCCTAGCGTTAGACGTGAAGCCCAACGAAAGAGGAACTACTGAATTGCAGAAAATTCTAGTCGGTTTTTCTAACACGTTGTCTTCGTCACAAGCCGAGGTGTTAAAAACTAAGTTTCGTTTGCATCAAGGAAGCGCAGCCCCCACTGAGTTAATTGAAAAAGGCTTTTTCTCAAAAGAAGATGCTCGTGATGGAGATCATTTTATTGAGGGAGAGTTTGATAAATTTGGTCAGTTTAAAGGTACGGTATCTGTATATAAAGGTGAGCCACTAACGCATATAATTAATTGGAATGAAGGTTACGGTTCTCGAACTAAGTGTGGACCATTTAAAATAAAATTCACCTACCTTCAGGGAGAACTCTCAGATAGTTTTGTACCTGCTGACTCTTACCAAGAAATTAAAGATAAGTTAGACAAATATGGTGGGTTATACCTTTATAAAGATGGTATTCGTGTTTTACCTTATGGAAAGCCAGAGTTTGATTTTCTGCGCTTTGAAGAACGAAGGACTAGAAGAGCTTCTGATAACTTTTTTTCTTATCGCCTTATGTTTGGCGTTATTGAGATCGAACATGATATTAATGTCAGTTTGGTTGAGAAAGCTGGTCGAGAAGGTTTAATTGAAAATATTGCTTACCAAGAGTTTAAGAAAATTTTAATAAATTTCTTTGTTCAGTTGGCAAAGGATTTTTTTAGAGATAACTCTGTTAATGATAGATTCGCTATTATTAAAAATAACCTTAAAGATGTAGCCAAAGCAGAGA
>NZ_JAKEVJ010000092.1:0-15296 GCF_022398425.1 Shewanella sp. Isolate7
ACAGAGACCGACACAGAGACCGACACTTCAAACTGAGGATATCCACAAAATCTGTGGATATCTCTGTTTGAAACTCAGTTAAAATTGTCAATTGGACCAAAACACGGATCGAATTCCTGGTAAACGCCAGCCCATATTCAACCCGCAAGCACATGTATTTTATTAAAAATTAATTGTTCACACGGTAAGAACATTTGTTCACACCGAGAGATCGCACAAAAAACGGCCAAAGCGGATGTGAACAGAAAACCCGGATAAACTCCCCAAAGGTTATTCACAGATAAATAGTTTTATCGACCCCTACCGCGGAAAAATGTCATCAAAATCCCCTTGACAAGGGTTTTTCTATTCTGTCCCGTGACAGACTTATCCAGTTATCCAATAAATCTGTGGATAAGTGTGTTGGAAAGGGTGGGGAAATCACAGAGTAACTTAAATAACTGGCGAATCGAATAGATGAATATGAGAGTAAAAACACATTTTTTCATACACTTAATATAAAAATACTCGAGGATCTCTCCACCATAAAAAGATCGCACAATTATTAACCTCGATTGATTAAGTGCATAACTCGGGTAAAATCCCCCCCATGAAGAGTCAAATTCTCCCCCCCGAATCCATCGATGAGTTGATGCACCGAGCCCAAGAGATGGCAGGTCTCACCCTGGGCCAACTGGCCGAACTCCACGGTGTCGCCGTGCCTAATAACCTCAAACGGGACAAGGGCTGGATAGGTCAGCTGATCGAACTCGAACTGGGCGCCACCGCTGGCTCTAAGCCGGAGCAGGACTTTCTTCATCTGGGTGTCGAGCTGAAGACTATTCCCGTGGATGAGTCGGGTAAGCCACTCGAGACCACCTATGTCACCGTTGCCCCCCTGATGAATATCAATGGACTCAGGTGGCAAGAGAGTCTGGTGTACCATAAGCTGCAGCGAGTGTTGTGGATCCCAGTGGAAGGTATTCGCCACAAGCCAATCGGCGAGCGGCGCATCGGCTTTCCTATTCTCTGGACACCGAGCGAGAGTGAGATGGCGCAGATCCGCCAGGATTGGGAGGAGATCATGGAGCTCATCGCCCTAGGCAAGGTCGAGCAGATCACCGCCCGTCAAGGCGAGGTATTGCAGCTCAGACCCAAGGGCGCCAACAGCCGTGCGCTGACCCAGAGCATATCCCAAGATGGCCAGATCAAGCTCACCAATCCTAGAGGCTTCTATCTAAAGATCCCCTTCACTCAGCAGATCCTAAGCCGCTATCTCACTTCGAGGGCCTGTTGACCTTTTGAGAACAATTTTCGTTCTAATTGAGCACGTTCAAATCGCGGCATGAGGCTTGAAGTATAGTTATTCTATATAAAAGCCGAGTAACAAAGCGTTGAACGTGCTCGAGACGAACCCTGCGGGCAGCGTCTGTATCATTTTTCTACTGCGTTATCGCTCATTGATGTAGTACACATTACAATCGCTCTGCCTTGTATAAAAGCGATACAGAATGCTGCAAAAATGAACGCGAAAGATCAACAGGCCCTAGGGTCTGTTTATCTTTCAGGTTTAATTTTTGTTCGATCTAAACGCGTTTTGCTCAAGGCGCATGCTGTGCGGCATAGTTATTCTATGTAAATAGCAGGCAACAAAGGGCAAGGCGCGTTTAGATGAACCCTTCGGGCAGCTTTTGTAGGCCATTTCTACGGCGTTATCGCCCGCTCATGTAGAATAACTACACTATACGGACTCTGCCTTGTATAAATAACCTACAAAATGCTGCAGAAACAAACAGGAAAGGTCAACAGACCCTAGTTAAAAGGAGTGAGAGCTAAGGGTTATTTCTCACACTTTAGACTTTTAGATAATCGACAAACTAGAGTTTTTTCTGTCAGCATCCCACAAGAAAAAAACAATCACCACGATCACTTAACAAATGTTTAACATAAATTTGTCGCTTTTTTGGCACATCTAGACTTCATTTGACTTAGATCACAAATATCACTGGAAATAGTAGGGGTGTTTTCTATACACTAGCGCATCCTGAGATTTGTGCAGCATTTAGGAATTTTCTGTCACCGTGAGAGCACGCATTCAAGCAAAGAAGCTCATATTTGCCATTTTCGCTTGGGCTATTGCCATGGCGGCCTTTGTGTTTTTCCGCTATGCGCAAACACCGGAGCTGCCCCAATGGGCGGTAGGCACTGCCGATCTCGCGACCCTGGCGATCTATATGGGGTTCATCTTTGGTAGCCTGCACTGGATGTCGAACCTGATCGCCGACTTTAGCGCCATCAATCGCCTGCCCTATCTCTTTTCGGTGATCTTCAAGGGACTCTTCCTGCTGCTGGGCGCGACCACACTCGCCTACATGACCCAGTTCCTCAACATGTGGGCCATAGAGAATCACATGTCGACACTCAGGCAGATGTTGACCGCCCATATTCTCTACAGTCCCTCATTCCAGGCCCTGATCATCTACCTGGTGGTGGTGCGTGTCGGGCTGGCCTTCATCGAACAGATGGCCCTGTTAGTCGGCCCACGCATCCTGTTCAATATCGGCCTGGGCAAATACCACAGGCCCAGATATGAGCAGCGCCTGTTTCTCTATCTGGATATGGTCGCCTCGACCACCCACGCAGAATCCCTCGGCGACTATCGCTTCAGCCGCCTGATCCAGGACTGCTTCAGCCTGTTGTCGGATACTGTGGTCAACAACGACGCCGAGATCTACCGCTACATGGGCGACGCCGTGCTGATCCACTGGCCGCTGGAAAACGGCATCATAGAAGATCGCAGCTTCAATATTTATTATGAATTTAGCCAGCAGCTAAACTGGCAGCGTAAGTACTTCGAAGAGCAGTATGGCTTCGTGCCTAAGTTCAAGGCGGCGGCCCACTGCGGACAGGTGGTTGCGGCTGTGGTAGGGGTGCAGAAACAAGAGATCAGCTTTTTCAGCGACGTGCTCAACACCTTGGCGAGACTCCAGGATCAGTGTAACCCGCTCGGACAGCGGATGTTGATCTCAGGCTCCTTGCAGTCGCTGATCGACACTAGCGACAGCCATTACGACTTTACCAATCTCGGTCCGATAAAACTTAAGGGGAAACAACACTCTATAGAGGTTTATGGCGTTTCCCCCAAGGGCAACAACAGCTAACTTTAGTTAGCCTTGCCCCTGCTCCAACAAGCTTTGAATCGCCTTGCCTAAGGTTCTGAAGGTCATGATACGGCTGGATGTCTGACGCCAGACCAGGCCGATATCCCGGTAAGGGGCCTCACCCGGCGGCGTAAAGGCCGTCAGCTCGGTATCGTTAAGGATCCCCGCATCGATCGCCATCTGCGGTAAGAAAGTCGTCCCCAACTTACTGTTCACCATCTGCACCAAGGTGTGCAGACTCGTCGCCGCGAACGGATTGATCTTGTCGCTGTCGGCCAGACGGCAGGCGCTGATGGCATGGCCGGTAATACAGTGCTCCGACTGCAACAGGAAGATGCTCTCATCGGGCAGGGCCTTGTAATCGATAGGCTGGCGCACCTCGCTGCTGAGCTCCTTGTGCATCACCAGCTTAAAGGGATCGATTCCCACCTTCATGCTGTGATAGCCGCTGGTGTCGGCCGGCAGGGCCAGAAGCAAGAGATCCAGCTCGCCCTTGCCCAGCGCATCCAGCAATCGCTCAGTGGTATCTTCCTTCAGAAACAACGTCAGTTCGGGGTATTCCTGCTGACAGAGTTTCACCACCCGGCTCAGCAGAAACGGCGCAATGGTGGGAATACAGCCCAGGCGAATATCCCCCGTCATAGGCTGGCCCTGATGCTTAACCAGCTCCACCAGATCGTCGACATCGGTCAGCAACTTGCGCGAGCGCTGTACCACCTCCTCGCCGATGGCGGTGAAGATGAAGGACTTGTGGTCACGCTCGATCAGCTGATGACCCAGCTGTTCCTCCAGGTTTTGAATCCCGCTCGACAGGGTCGACTGGCTCACGTGGCACAACTTGGCCGCGCGATTAAAATTCTGCTCCTGATAGAGATTGACCAGATAGTAAAGGTTTTTGAGGCTCGGCAGATGTTTCATAAAATCGATTACCAACTTCCATTTACATTCAATTACTCAATCTAACTCTAGCACAAGCCGCCCTAGGATTAACCCTCTCTTATGCCAGAAGTGTGAGGTGCTGCCCAAAAGCGAGCAAATAGTGCGCATACAAAAACGCCCCCGATGATCTCTCATCGAGGGCGCTATTAAACTTGGCTTGCCTTGGTTTACAGGCCTTGGTTTATAGGCCTTGGCCTATTAGGCCTTAGATTCCAGGTAAGCCTTCAGCTCGGCCAGATCTTTGCTGGCATTGTCCACGATCACCTGTAGCCAGTTGGCGTGCTCCGCAGGCCACTCGGCCGCCTCGCCATGTTGCAGCAACTGGGCATACTGCTGGATGCGCTTTAGTCCCACAGAACCGGCAGCGCCTTTGAATTTGTGCGCCTCAGAACATAAGGTATCTTTGTCTTGTGCTTCTTTAGCGTTGACCAGATTGCCAACATACTCAGGCATCAACTGTTCAAACAAGACGACACTCTTTAGCAGAGTGCCTGCACCGATAGCGCTGCAGTACTGCTCAAGTGTGTTGAGATCCAATATTGATTCTAACTCGGCTGTTGCCATCTTAAGGCACCTCTCGAAAAAAGCTGACGGGACAAGAATAAAATTCACCCCATAATAGCGCCTAGAATGGCGGGCGCAACTAATTGAAGCATATGCAAGTTAAATACCTCCCTATTTAACCTTCCATTAACCATACGTTAAATTAATTGCTCAATCCTTCACGTTTTTTGCCCCTAAATCGACATTTGATCACCTGCCGAATCGGTCAGATAATGACCCTGTCCGCCGAGGCGTTCCAGATTCTGAACTATGGCCACCAACCCCTCCCAGCGAAAGGCGCACCAGTCGGGGGCCAACAACATAGGTTTCTTGGCATAGGCGGTAACACGATGAAATATCACCTCTTTAGGCGTTAGCCGGATCAACTCGCTGACACTCTCGGCGTAGGCCTGCTGAGACAGAAGGGTCATGCGTCCGGCCCGCCAGGCCTTGGCCATGGTGCTCCCCTCGACGACATGCAGTGGATGAATTTTGAGCCCATCGACCCCGACATCGAGCACCGCCCTGTGGCTGGCCAAAAAGTCTTCATGTGTCTCACCTGGCAGCCCCAAAATAAGGTGGGTACACACCTTGAGTCCCGCCTGTCTCGCGCGAATCACAGTATCCTTATACTCCTCAAAGCCATGACCACGATTGATCCGTTTGAGGGTCTCAAGATTGGCGCTTTGCAGGCCAAGTTCCAGCCAGACCTCCAGGCCACGGGCCTGGTAACTCGCCAGCAAGTCGATCACTTCATCGCTGACACAGTCGGGACGCGTGCCGACACACAGGCCGACGATGTCACTGTCGGCCACCGCCTCATCATAGCGCTGCTTGAGCAGGCGGTACTCATCATAGGTGCTGGTGTAGGCCTGAAAATAGGCGATAAACTTAGTGGATTTTCCCTGAGCACGCTCGCGGCCATTGGCCAGCTGCACGGCGATGCTGTCTACCGTGCCGTGCTCATGGCTGAACGAGGCCACATTACAGAAGGTGCAGCCGCCACGCCCCAGGCTGCCGTCACGGTTGGGGCAGGTAAACTTGGCGTCCAGTGTCAGCTTCTTGAGCCGCTGACCGTACTTATGCTTGCAATGCAGACCAAAGGTATTGACGTGACTATCCAGTCCCACGGGGTACTCTCTCGCTCATTCAAAGGGCGTGGATTGTAACTGGCTTGATAGCGCCATTCTTGGTGCTACATCAATTTTTCGTCCCTTTCTCGACGTCCTAAGTCACAAAGCAGACGCAAACTTAGCGATACAGCACAGTATTGGCTAATACATTGGTCTAAGATTTGTTAAATCATTCACTGTATATGCAATAAAAATCACTTTTTTTAGATTAAAAGACAATAATCCTTTTTGTTACATTTTAGTAAAAAAGATTCAGACGCATATTCAAAATTCTTTTTATTCATAACGTTATACATCAACTTTCACAGTTGACGTTAACGTAAGGTTAAAATGCAAACCGTATTAAACGCCCTCCCCTAGTCATACTTTATGCACAAATTTGAATTGACCTTTTACTAGGCAAAAGTTAATTTGGATGGTTCGGGTGCACATCAATCGCTTGAATTTCCCCGACGATGTATTGGTTAGTATTAGGGAGTTTTTATATGAGCTTGTATCACCCCAGTTTTGAACGGGATAACTGTGGTTTTGGCTTAATCGCCCAAATGGATGGCGAAGCCAGCCATAGAATTGTACGCACAGCCATTCATGGCCTGGATCGCATGAAACACCGTGGTGGTATTGCCGCCGACGGTCGTACCGGCGATGGTTGTGGCCTACTTATGCAACTCCCCATTAAATTCTTCGAAGCCGTGGCCAGTGAGAACGACTGGCACCTGAGCCGTAAGTTTGCCGTGGGCATGCTGTTTTTAAGCCAAGATGAGGCCAAGGCAGACTACACCAAGCGCACCCTGGAGCGAGAACTTGAAAAAGAGACCCTGAGTGTCGCCGGTTGGCGCGAAGTCCCGGTCAACTCCGAGGTACTCGGCCCCATAGGTCAGGCCAGCCAGCCTAAGATCTGGCAGGTGCTGATCAACTCGCCCATTGGCTGGCGTGAAAAAGATCTCGAGCGTCGCCTCTATATGGCGCGTCGCCGTCTCGAGCAGCAGATGACAGACTGCAAAGACTTCTATGTCGCCAGTCTCTCCGGCCAGGTGATCGTCTACAAGGGCTTGATGATGCCCGCCGATCTGCCGGCCTTCTATCCGGATCTGGCCGACATACGCCTGCAAAGCGCTATCTGTCTGTTCCACCAGCGCTTCTCAACCAACACTTCGCCTAAGTGGCCGCTGGCGCAGCCGTTCCGTTATCTCGCCCATAACGGCGAGATCAACACCATCACGGGTAACCGTCAATGGGCCCGTGCCCGCGCCTACAAGTTTAATGCGCCCCTGCTGCCAGATCTGCAGCAGGCAGCCCCCTTCGTCAACGAGAGTGGCTCAGACTCCTCTTCGCTCGATAACATGCTAGAGATGCTGCTCGCCGGCGGCATGGACCTCTACCGCGCCATGCGTCTGCTCATTCCACCCGCGTGGCAGAGTAACCCAGAGATGGACGACGAGCTTAAGGCCTTCTACGACTTCAACTCCATGCACATGGAGCCCTGGGACGGCCCGGCTGGCATCGTCATGACCAACGGCCGTCACGTGGCCTGCGCCGTCGACCGTAACGGCCTACGTCCGTCACGCTATGTGATCACCAAAGACCGCATCCTGACCCTGGCCTCAGAGATCGGCATCTGGGACTATGCCCCGGACGAGGTGGTCGAGAAAGGTCGTGTCGGCCCCGGTGAGCTATTGGTGCTCGACACCCTCAACGGTCAGCTCTACTCCTCGTTTGAGATCGATAACGATCTTAAGCGTCGTCACCCATACAAGGAGTGGATGGCCAAGAACAGTCATACCCTGATCCCCGCCGAGCAGATGCCGAGCGAGGCCCAGGGCGTATGTGAATTTACTGCCGACACCCTGCTGCAATACCAGAAGCAGTTTGGCTACTCCCGCGAGGAGCTGGAACAGGTGATCTGGGTGCTGGCCGAGAAAGGC
Organism: Shewanella sp. Isolate7; assembly: GCF_022398425.1. Classification (NCBI taxonomy): domain Bacteria; kingdom Pseudomonadati; phylum Pseudomonadota; class Gammaproteobacteria; order Alteromonadales; family Shewanellaceae; genus Shewanella; species Shewanella sp. Isolate7. Next base: position 7,681 of record NZ_JAKEVJ010000092.1, read on the forward strand.
GAGGAAGCCACGGGCTCCATGGGTGACGATACCCCTATGGCCGTGCTGTCGAAGAAGTCCCGCACCCTGTACGACTACTTCCGTCAGAAGTTCGCCCAGGTGACCAACCCGCCAATCGATCCGCTGCGTGAGAAGCATGTGATGTCGCTGGCCACCTGCGTCGGCCGCGAGCAGAATCTGTTTAACGAGACCACAGGTCACGCCTATCGGGTGATGTTTAACTCGCCCATCCTGCTCTACAGCGACTTCAACCAGCTGCTGGCGCTGGATTCGACCTACTACCGCGCCAACACTGTCGATCTCAATTATGACCTCAGCGAGGGGTTAGAGGCAGCCATTCGCCGCGTGTGCGACGAGGCCGAACGTCTGGCCCGCACCGGCACTACCCTGCTAATCCTCTCAGACAGGGCGACCGACAAGAGTAAGCAGGTGATCCCCGCCGCCATGGCCGTGGGCGCCGTGCAGCGCGTCTTGGTCGACAAGAGCCTGAGATGCGACACCAACATCATAGTCGAGACCGCCTCGGCCAGAGACCCACACCACTTCGCTGTGCTGCTCGGCTTTGGCGCCACCGCCATCTACCCTTACCTGGCCTACGAGAACATCTCGGCGCTGGCCAGCCGCCACGGCGTGCGCGAGACTCAGCAGCTGATGCTCAACTTCCGCCAGGGGATCGACAAGGGGCTGCGTAAGATCATGTCCAAGATGGGGATCAGCACCGTCGCCTCCTACCGCTGTAGCCAGCAGTTCGAAGCCATCGGCCTCTCATCTGACGTGGTCGAACTCTGCTTCAATGGCGTGGTTAGCCGCATCGGGGGGGCAAACTTTGCCCTGCTGGAGAAAGATCAACAGGCGTTGCAGAAGCTTGCCTTCCAGGCCCACCAGCCGCTGCCTCAGGGCGGCCTGCTGAAATATGTAGAAGGCGGCGAGTACCACTGCTTCAACCCGGATGTGGTCAACACCCTACAGCAGAGCCTGCGCGACCAGGACTATGGCGTCTACAAGCGCTTCACCGAGTTGGTGGACGACAGACCTGTGGCGACCCTGAGGGATCTCTTCACCGTCAAGGGCGACCAGCAGGCAGTCGAGCTAAATAAGGTCGAAGACGCCTCAACCCTCTACCCAAGATTTGACAGCGCCGCCATGAGTATCGGCGCACTCAGCCCTGAGGCCCACGAGGCATTGGCCGTGGCCATGAACCGCCTCGGCGGACGTTCTAACTCGGGCGAAGGCGGGGAAGATCCGCGCCGCTTCAACTCGGAGCGTAACTCGGCCATCAAGCAGATCGCCTCGGGCCGCTTCGGCGTCACCGCCCATTACCTGGTAAACGCCGAGGTGCTGCAGATAAAGGTCGCCCAGGGTGCCAAGCCTGGCGAAGGCGGTCAGCTGCCCGGCGACAAGGTGAGTGTGGAGATCGCCGCGCTGCGTAACGCGCGCCCCGGCGTCACCCTGATCTCACCGCCGCCGCACCATGATATCTACTCTATCGAAGACCTGGCTCAGCTGATCTTCGACCTCAAGCAGATCAACCCAAGCGCGATGATCTCGGTCAAGCTGGTATCTGAACCCGGCGTCGGCACCATCGCCACAGGCGTCGCCAAGGCCTACGCCGACATGATCACCATCTCGGGCTACGACGGCGGTACAGGCGCCAGCCCGATCACCTCGGTGAAATATGCCGGTAGCCCCTGGGAGCTTGGTCTGGCCGAGGTGCATCAATCACTGGTGGCCAACGGCCTGCGCCACAAGATCCGCCTGCAGGTGGACGGTGGCCTGAAGACGGGTACAGACGTGATCAAGGCGGCCCTGCTGGGCGCCGAGAGCTTCGGTTTCGGTACCGTGCCCATGATAGCCCTGGGCTGTAAGTACCTGCGTATCTGTCACCTGAACAACTGCGCCACAGGCGTGGCGACCCAGAACAAGCAACTGAGGGACAATCACTACCACGGCCTGCCCGAGCGTGTGATGACCTACTTCGAGTTTATGGCCCGCGAGATCCGCGAGTGGATGGCCGCCCTCGGCGTCACCGAGTTTGAACAGCTCGTGGGTCGCAGCGACTGGCTCGCGGTGCTCGAAGGCGCCACAGACAAGCAGCAACAGCTGGATCTGTCGGCCATTCTCTACAAGCCAGAAGTGCCGCAAGGCTGCGCCCTCACCTGGCGCGAGACCAACCCAACCGACGACAAGGGCGAGCTTAACCAGAAGATTCTCGGCCATTGTCAGGCGGCGGTGGATGCGGGTGAGCCACTGACCGCGCGCTTCGATATTAACAACACAGACCGCTCGGTAGGCGCCGCCCTCTCTGGCTATATCGCCACCAAGGTGGGCCGTCAGGGCGCCAAGGCGCCGATACAGCTCAAGTTCAACGGCAGCGCCGGACAGAGCTTTGGTGTGTGGAACAGCCCTGGCCTGTCGCTGGATCTGTGCGGCGACGCCAACGACTATGTGGGTAAAGGCATGTCGGGCGGCAAGATCACCCTCTATCCGCCTGTGGGCAGCATGTTCCAGAGCGAGAAGAGCGTCATCCTGGGCAACACCTGCCTCTACGGCGCCAGCGGCGGAAAGCTGTTTGCCGCGGGTCAGGCGGGCGAGCGTTTCGCGGTGCGTAACTCGGGCGCCATCGCCGTGGTCGAAGGCCTGGGCGATAACGGTTGTGAGTACATGACTGGCGGTATCGTGGTGGTGCTGGGTAAGACAGGGGTGAACTTCGGTGCGGGCATGACGGGCGGCTTCGCCTATGTGTTCGACCGCTTCGGTCACTTCAACCGCCGCCTCAATACCGAGATGGTGGATATGCAGAAGGTAACCGCGCCGATACAGCAACAGCACCTCAAGGGGCTTATCGAGGAGCACGTGGCTGAGACCGGCAGCGAGCACGCCAAGATGTTGTTGAACGACTTTGAAAACTGGATCGATTGTTTCGTGTTGGTCAAACCTAAGAATGTGGCGCTCGATGATCTTCTGCGTCTGGAACAAACTGAACCTGCATTAGCAGTGGTAGCGGGGTAATGGCCATGAGTAACGATTTTCAATTTATCGAAGTGGGCCGTAAGGATCCGACCAAGCACGACGCCAAGCAGCGCGCCACGCAATTTATCGAGATCTATCAGCCCTTTGCCCAGCCTCAGGTCAACGAGCAGGCAGACCGCTGCCTCGACTGCGGTAACCCCTACTGCGAGTGGAAGTGCCCGCTGCACAACTACATCCCCAACTGGCTGAAACTGGCCAAACAGGGACGCATACTTGAGGCCGCCGAGCTGGTGCATGAGACCAACACGCTGCCGGAGATCTGCGGCCGTGTTTGTCCCCAGGACAGATTGTGTGAAGGCGCCTGTACCCTCAACGACGAGTTTGGCGCCGTCACCATAGGCAACGTGGAAAAATACATTACCGACACCGCCATCGCCCAGGGCTGGCGTCCAGACATGAGCAAGGTGGTCAAGCGTCAGGAGCGCGTGGCCATCATAGGCGCGGGGCCGGCCGGCCTTGGCTGCGCCGACATCCTCGCCCGCAACGGCGTAAAGGCGGTAGTGTTCGACAAGCATCCTCAGATAGGCGGCCTGCTCACCTATGGCATTCCCGCCTTCAAGCTGGACAAGTCTGTCATGGAGATCCGCCGCACCGTCATGGAAGGCATGGGGATAGAGTTCAGGCTCGGCGTTACCGTAGGTGAAGATATCGACTTCAACACCCTGCTGCAAGAGTACGACGCCGTCTTCCTCGGCATGGGCACCTACACCCCAATGAAGGCCGGACTGGACAACGAAGATGCCAAGGGTGTCTACCAGGCCCTGCCCTATCTCATCGGCAACACCCACAACGTCATGGGCACCACAGATGCCGAGACCCCTTACCTGAGCCTTGCCGGGCAGAAGGTGGTGGTTCTGGGTGGTGGCGACACAGCCATGGACTGTGTGCGCACCGCCGTCAGACAGGGCGCCAGCGAGGTCACCTGTGTCTATCGCCGTGACGAAGAGAACATGCCGGGCTCACGCCGTGAGGTGCAAAACGCCCGTGAAGAGGGCGTCAACTTCCTGTTTAACCGCCAGCCTACAGCGATCAAGACGACGGACGGCGTGGTAAACGGCATCGAGTGTGTAGAGACCGCCCTTGGCGAGCCAGACGACTCGGGTCGTCGTCGCCCCGAACCGATTGCGGGCAGCGAGCAGCTGATAGAGGCCGATGCCATCATCATCGCCTTCGGCTTCCAGCCGAGCCCCGCCAAGTGGTTCGGCGACTATGGCATTGAGCTGGATAAGTGGGGCCGGGTTGTGGCGCCTAAGGTGGCCGATAACCCCTTCCAGACCAGCAACCCTAAGGTGTTCGCCGGTGGCGACATGGTGCGCGGCTCGGATCTTGTGGTCACCGCCATCGCCGAGGGCCGCGACGCGGCGCTAGGGATATTAAACAGCTTCGAGGCTTAAACCTGGAACGGCTCAGTTAGGTTACTGGGCTTGACAATTTGGCTTGTGATTGGCGCTTTAGCTTTGAGTGAGAGTTAAAGCGCTTTTTTTCGCCTGGGGAAAACCAGGCTGGTTTTTGGCTTTTGTTACTTCTGGCGGTTTTGGTATTTGGTGGGGTGTTGAAGGCCGCACCTTCATGGCAAGTTAGTGCCTGCCAAGCGAGGGGAATGTTGGATTAGTTTAAAATTGTAGCGTCTGGCTCTGTTGTTATTTGATGGATTATTGAAGGCCGCACCTTCATGGCAACCTAACGCCTGCCCGGCGGGGGTTGTGCAGATACATCTGTGACACGCTGTACGCCATCCCTGGCCGCTCTGCGGTTTCATCCCTGAAACCGAAGGTCACAGCCGTATCTACACTCGGCATCTAACGTCTCTTCGATTTAGCGGTATGTGATACGAGTAGCTAATAAGCTAGAGGGTGTCACTTCATGGCAATCTAGCGCCTGTCTAGCGGGGTCATGTAGGGTTCATAAAAGGTTGTAGCGTCTATCAGTTTGAGTATTGGGTGAATCATTGAAGGTCGTATCTTCATGGCAACCTAACGCCTGCCCGGCGGGGCGTGTGGGGTGCTTATAGGTTGTAACGTCTACCTGTATGAGTATTTGATGGGATTTTGAAGGTCGCACCTTCAATGCAACCTAGCGCCTGCCCGGCGGGTGCTTGTGGGGTGCTTATAGGTTGTAACGTCTACCTGTTTGAGTGTTTGTTGGATTATTGAAAGTAGCACCTTCAATGCAACCTAACGCCTGCCCGGCGGGGGATGTGCAGATACCCTTGTGAGACGCCGCAAGTACGCTCCCTAGAGGCTCTACCGAAACATCTGATGTGAACGGATTCACGAATGCCGCGTTGACATGGATGTCAATGAGCGGCCCCGTCACGGAAGCTCACCAGTGTATCTACACTCGATATCTAACGTCTCTTCGATTTGGCCATTTTTGATGATGCTTAGGGGACTAGTTGAATGTTCAGAAGGTTGCCAAACTCTGCTCGCTATACTGCGGATCTATACAGGTATAATGGTTTTTTGCCAAAACGCCTCTCTTTCACTTCCTATTATGTAATCTTTCGATTCTCGCTTTGCTTTTACTATAAGGTTTAACATATTGATTAGTTTGAATTAATGACTTAGAGCTTTCTATTTAATGGGAACAGGTGAGGGTCTCGTTAAATCGGGTCTCTTTTTGTTTTAGAGCTGTTTACTTTCTACTTGTTATGCAATGCCATTATTGATATAAATTTCAGATGGTTAAAAAAATTTGTCGCGATGTATATTAGGTGATATTGATTTACATAGGCGGCATTCTCGCTAATAAGCGTTAGCTCTATGAATGAATCGAACTTCTGAGGGAAAAATGACTACAGAAATTGTTGCAAAAAAAGAAGGGTCACTCTTAACAACCGATATCACAAAGTTCGAAGAGTATCTCGATCATCTAGGATTGCCGACTGATAATATTATTGCAGAGATTAATGAAAGGCAGGTGATCGAGCAGAACCTACCTGGTTTTATAGCTTCATTACCTGATGAAGTTAAAAGAGATGCGCGATACTTATCGAAGTTTGTCGCTGGAGCAGCTGTCGGCCTTTTTGACGCCTCCTTAAATTACGTATGGAATGAAGTGGTACTAAGCCTTCGTCAAAAGGCAGTCGTTTATGGATTAGATATGTTTTTTGATGCTGCCGTAGGAGGTGGCCGTCGTGAACTTTATTCAACTGAGGAAGACTTGTCGGGGATTAAAGACAACACTCTCATAAATACATGCCGAAAACTTGAGCTTATTTCAGATATCGTTTACACAAAGCTTCACCATATACTTACCATGCGAAACGACATTGGAGCTTCGCACCCAAACACCTACTCCATTAATGGTTTTGAATTAATGGGATGGCTGCAAACATGCGTTAAAGATGTTCTTAATGACAAACCTTCTGAGTCCGCAATTCAGATAAAGTCGTTCGTAGATAATCTTAAGATTTCGGCAAGCGTGCTTGATGAAGCCACCATTAAAAGCATGGAACGCCCACTCGCCGATCTATCGCTGCAAAATACGGATAACTTGCTGACAAGTATCTTTGGTATATACACAGCTGAAAAGACCGGAAATATTGTAAGAAAAAATATCGCCCTATTTACACCACACATATGGCAAAAGAGCAGTGATAACGTTAAGTATAAACTTGGTGTCATGTTAGATGGATACCGCAATAATCTGCATGAAGAGAAGCACAAGTTAGGAGTAGAGTTTTTTACTTTTTGTGACGGAAACCGATATCAGTCACTTGAGTCTAGAATTATAGCCCTAGATGGCCATGCCGACGATCTTTTGGAAGCTAGGTACGCGTGGGACAACTTCTATAATGAACCGCCGCACATGCGAAAAATACTAACGTTCTTAGATACTGAAAACGATATACCCCCCGAGCGAGTGAGCAAAATAATAAAGATTGTTTTGATTTGCAGAATCGGGAAAGGTATTTCCTATAATTCTGGCGTGTCGCCTAGCGGAAGGCCACTATACGACAGGTTCTTATCCCTGTTAGGCGATGAAAATATTATCTTGGCTCTCATCGCCATGCATTCAAACGAAGTTAGAGTAAACCTCGATAATAAGTATTGTCAGCAGCACATGGTCAGTGTGCTTAATCTTTTTAAAGAAAATGCTCGGAGCGAAAGGATTCAGGAAATTCTCGACTACTTGATAAAGAATGACAAGATTCTACACAAGATACATAACGATAAAACCTATAAAGAGCTGACTAAGAACCATATAACGTGGAGCTAATCGGGTAGCCGGAGGTATCTAGCCTCCAGCCCCCACACCACCCTGCATGCGGCTCCGCACAGGGCGGTTCATTTAGAACACCTAACTAGCTTTCTGGTTAGGATAATGAATTGCGATCCATCCATCTCTTAGTGAATATAATCCTGCTTTCTTTAGATACTCATTACTCAGTGCTTGCTGTATTCCTGGTGTCTTCGAGCTCCTCCATGGGCCTTTACTTGTGATACCACAGGCGACAGCTGCTTGGATCCTGACGCCACGTTTTAGTAAGTTTTGTACCTTAGTCCGTGGTTTTCGCCACTGACGCCAGTAGCACATACGAACACGACGTCGGATCCAATGGTCTAAATCGACACACCCTTGAT
>NZ_JAKEVJ010000093.1:0-15089 GCF_022398425.1 Shewanella sp. Isolate7
CCTGTACTAATGACTCGTGAGGCTTAACCATACAACCCAAAAGGGTTTCGTACGATGGTTACTGAATCAAAAGAATACAAAAGTACTTGATTGAAGTGAGGTCATAAATTGCTCCTGCATTTATGACATAGAGTACATCCGTGTACTAAAACTCAAATTGACTCTTAGCTAAGAGTACAGCTTTCCGAATTTACAATTTTGTCTGGAAACCATAGCATTGTGGTCCCACCTGATCCCATCCCGAACTCAGAAGTGAAACGCAATCGCGCCGATGGTAGTGTGGGGTCTCCCCATGTGAGAGTAGGTCATTTCCAGGCGCCTAATAAAGCAAAAAGCCCTAGCCTAAAACGCTAGGGCTTTTTGCTGTCTACGCTCGCCTAAATTGCTCCTGGCAATTTATGGCACTTCCTACATCCATGTAGGTCGCGCGAAAGCATCTACTTCACCTGCAGTCCAAAGCTGCTTACGCAGTGTGGCAGTTTATTGTTCCATTTATAGACTGCATTTCCGCTATCCTTGGCGGTTAGGTTCCTGAGCTCGCAGCCTAGCTGGTTCGCGCTGCAGGCATCCATGTGAGAGCTGATTGATTGCCGAATTTAACTACACCTGCACAAGATTCTCACAGTGAAACCTAGGTTTTTATCTCTTTTACTATTAGGTGGGGCTAATCTTTATGAGATCTCAGAATAATGCTGTGATCTTAATGGCTAACAAGCTACACAAATATAGGTATAATGCCGTATGAATTGTCGTCTAGGATGTGGTGCTTGCTGTATAGCGCCGTCGATCACCAGCCCTATCCCTGGCATGCCTGAAGGCAAGCCTGCCGGCGTGCCTTGCATCCAGTTAGATGAGCAGAATCTTTGTAAGATATTCGGTCATCCTGAGCGCCCTGCGCTGTGTGATCGTTTTATTGCCGAACCAGAGGTCTGCGGTTCGACGGCAGAAGAGGCACTTTGGTTGATTACATCTTTAGAAGCGGCGACGCAGTCTTAGAAGGTAGGTTATGCAGTTAACTCGTTATACAGATTTTGGTATTCGTACGTTAATGTACTTGGCCTTATCGCCAGAGAGAGAAACACTGTTTAGAATTGCAGAGGTCACCGAGGTGTTCGATCTGTCGGCTAACCATGTGTCTAAGATAGTGCATCATCTTGGCAAAGAGGGTTATTTGCAGACGGTGCGCGGTAAGGCCGGTGGTTTTAAGTTAGGTAAGCCGGCGGACCAGATCAATATCGGTGTCCTGGTGCGCACGCTGGAAAACTCGCTCTCGCCTATCGATTGTAGCAAGCCCTATTGCCGCTTCTCGCCTGCCTGTCAGCTTAAGGGCGTGCTCGCCGAAGCGGTTGATGCCTATCTTGCCGTGTTAGACAAATACTCATTGGCCGATGTCGTCAGTAATCGTGACGACTTAAAGGCCTTACTACCGGATCTTTCTATTCCGGTTTTAGAGCTTTAAGCTCGCCCTATCTTAAATGCACCTTGTCGCTGGCCGCGGGGTCCTTCTGCGCGAGGCGATAAGGCAGCAGCCTGGAAGTATTCACTAAGGTGATCCCCTCTTCTGTAAGACGAGGCAGATTCGCCTTTAAGAAGCTGATGGTCTCGGGATAGGGGTGAGCTATCACTATGAGTTGCCCTTCCTTATGCGCCTTCTGAATCAACTGATTAAATTGCCTCTCCAGAGCCTGGGGGGATACATCGTTATCTAAGAAGAGTTGTCTTTTCAATAAGGGAATGCCCTGCTTGTTTGCTGCGGCGCTCGCCTTGCTGTACCTGGTGGTCATGCTATCTACAAAATAGTTATCTTGCTGCTTAAGGCTTTCCATTAACCAGGTCATGGGGTCGTCGAGCTGTGTCAGCAGGCTGCCCATATGGTTATTGACGCCTTTGGCGTAGGGGACACTCTTGAAAGCATCCTCGATAGCCTGCTTGAGAGACTGTTCGCTCATCTGATTGGTCAGTCCGCCAGGGCCCATCTCCTTGCCATTTAAAGCCTGCATGGGCAGGTGCAGCATGATCTCGTGGCCTTTGTCGTGGGCGATGGCGGCAAGCCTTTCTCCCAGAGGAGTATGGGGCAGTACTGAGAGGGTGATATTGCTTGGCAGCGCCAGCACCGCCTCGTCGGTCTGACGATAACCTATGTCGTCAATGATGATGGAGACCTGGGCGGCGAAGCTATGTGGTGTGGTAAATAAGACAGCTAATAAGAGTAATAAGCGCACTATTTTTGTTATTCACTAACTATTTGTTTTTATCCATGAGATCGCCGATTCGATAACCCTATCGTGGGCGCTAGCATCATGGGGTGATTGCTCCTCGATTATAGGCACACTTTGTCCGGCAGTCATAGTCTCGCCAGGGATATTTATATCTGGCTTTATGCCGATGGCATGTATGTCTCTGCCTTTTGGTGTGGTGTAGTGGGCTATGGTGAGTTTGATGGCATTGCCCTCGATAAGCGTGGGGATCAGGCTCTGCACCGTGCCTTTACCGAAGCTCTTTTCGCCGATAAGCGTGGCCCGCTTATTTTCCTGCAGCGCCGCGGCCAGCACTTCTGAGGCCGAGGCCGACCCCTTATTGATCAATACCGTGAGTGGCAGCTTGGAGAACATAGTCTGCGGCGAGGCGAAGTAGTCTGAGTTGGCATCGAAGAAACGCCCCCGGGTGGAGACGATGCGTCCCTTGGCGAGGAAGATGTCGGCTATCTTGATCGCCTGATCCAGCAGGCCGCCTGGGTTGTTGCGCAGATCCAGTATCAGGCCTGTAACAGGCTCATTTTGCCACTGGGTCAATAGCTTAATAAGATCTTCGGTGGAGTCATCCTGAAAGCTGGAGAGCTTGATATAGCCGATACCGTTATCGAGTAACTCACCCTCTACCGAGTTGACATCGATAAGGCTCGGGGTCAGGGTGACGTCGAACAGCGCCTCCGAGTTAGCGCGGCTCAACGAGAGGTTGATGGCCAGATTATGCTTGCTATGGAACTTGATCTCCTCCAGCACATTGTCGAGCTGCTTGGCCGTTACCGTTTCATTGTTGACTTTGACGATGCGATCCCCGGGTTGAATCCCGGCGTTGGCGGCTGGCGAGTGGGGAAATGGGCTGATGATGGTCACCTGGTTCTGCTCTGTGGCTATCTCTATGCCGAAGCCAAAGTATTCCCCCTTGTTGGCATCCTTGATATCGGAGAAGGCCTGACTGTCGAGGACGTTTGAATAAGGGTCCAGCTTGCTGAATACCCCTTCTATAGCCGCCTGGATAAGATCTTCCTGGGAGATCTTGTCCACATAGTAGGTTTCTACCGTGCTGATGATGTCGATGAGGAGTGGGTAGTTGACCTTGGGCTGGTATTCTTTGGCATTCTCATGGCCAAACAGTGTGATTGAGAGGCCTAGGGTGAGGCCCAGGGCGACACAGGTGAAATAGCGGATCATTTGAGACATGGACAGGCCCCCCATAACTCGGGGTCGTTGTCGCGTTATCGTCTACAGTATCTCGCAGGATCGACCGCTTGCCCCTTATGCCTTACCTCAAAGTATAGGCCAGGTTCTGTTTGTCCACCCGAGCGTCCGACTAGCGCTATGGTTTCCCCTTTCTTCACGCTGTCGCCGGCGTCTTTGAGCAGGGTTTGCGCGTGGCCATAGAGGCTCATATAGCCCTTACCGTGATCGACGACCATCACCATACCAAAGCCTCTGAGCCAGTCGGCGTAGATCACCTTGCCCGAGGCGATGGCGTCGATCGATTGTCCTTCGGGGGCGGCCATCATCACGCCCTTCCATTTTACTTCGCCTGAGCGTCGATTACCGAATCCGACGCGGATGCGTCCCTTGGTCGGCCAGTTAAGTTTCTGACGGCTAGAGAGGCCTTCCATGCTGGGGTTGTCTTTCATGGCTCTCAGCGCCTGTTCGACGACCCGCTTCAAGCTGGCTTCCTCTATCTGTAACTGTTCCAGCTTGGCACCGTGTGAGTTGAGGGTGCGCTCTATCTGTTTAAGGGTCTGCTGACGCTGATGTTGTTCTTGGGTGAGAGTCTTAGCCTGCTGTTGCTGATTGAGGATCAGCTCGTTGAGCTTGGTCTGCTGCGCCTTCTGCTCTGATTCGATGGCCGTTAATTCGGTCATCGTCTGTTGCAGCTGCTTAATGGCGTCCATTCTCGCCTTGTTGAGAAACTGATAGTAGGCGAGCAGTCTCTCTATGGTGGCTGGACTCTGCTGATTGAGCAGCATCTTAGTGTAATCGTGGTTGCCTGCCAGATAGGCGCTGGCTAGCTGATTGGATAGCGTCTTCTGTTGCTTCTGCTTGAGGCTATCAAGCTCTGCCTTGCGGCCGTCTAACTCGGCCAGTTTCTTGTCGGTTTGTGCCAGAGAAGCCCGGGTATTGGTTACCTTCTTTGCTGCGGCGGCGATCGCCTGCTCATCTTTTTTCAGCAGAGAGATGAGTTTCTCATGTTGGCGACTGGTGTCTTTCAGGGCCGACTGTTGGTTGCTTATCTGTTTCTGGATCGCTTCGAGCTCGGATTGACGCTGCTTCAGGTCTGATGCCTGAGCAGTACAAGAGAGCATGATAAAGCCAGCAAGTATGCTGGCTTTATAGAATCCGGAACGTTTAAGCAAAGAGTCGTTACTCGCTTAGGGTAATGATTGAGTGCCCTGTCATCTCTGATGGCACTGTTTGTCCCATCAAGGTTAACATGGTTGGCGCTAAATCACTTAATCTTCCGTTTGGCGAGATTTCACCCTTGCGTCCCACATAGATGAGAGGCACGAGTTCGCTGGTGTGGGCGGTATGGGCCTGACCAGTTTGCTCGTCGGTCATCTGCTCGGCGTTACCATGGTCGGCGGTGATCAGACACTCACCGTCTACCTTGGCCAAAGCCTCGACCACGCGGCCGATACAGGCATCGACTGCCTCACAGGCCTTGACGGCGGCGTCGAAGTTGCCGGTATGACCTACCATGTCACCGTTAGGGTAGTTACAGATGATCACGTCATACTTGGTCGACTCGATGGCTTCTACCAGCTTGTCGGTCAGCTCGGTCGAGCTCATCTCTGGCTGTAGATCATAGGTGGCGACCTTAGGCGACTGAATAAGGATTCTGTCTTCACCCTCAAACGGTTCCTCTTTACCACCGTTGAAGAAGAAGGTGACGTGCGCGTATTTCTCGGTTTCCGAGATACGTAGCTGAGTCTTGCCGCTGTTTTGCAGCACTTCGCCTAGAGTGTTGACCAGATCCACCGATGGATAGGCGATCGGCGCCTTAATGTCGGCGGCGTATTCGGTCAGCATGACGAAGTTGATCTTAGGGCTTACCGCACGCTCGAAGCCGTCGAATGCTGGATCGACGAAGCTGCGAGTGATCTGGCGGGCGCGGTCGGCGCGGAAGTTCATGAAGATCAGCGCGTCGTTGTCATTGAGCGTAGCGACATTTCCGTCGGCGTCAGTGATGGCAGAGCTGCCAACGAACTCATCGTTTTCATCGCGGCCATAGGCGGCGTCGAGTGCCGCAACGGCATCTTGATACTGGTGCAGTGCCTTGCCCTGGGTGATCAGCTCATAGGCTTGAGAGACGCGATCCCAACGGTTGTCTCTGTCCATGGCGTAGTAGCGGCCGATCAAGGAGGCGATACGACCTGTGCCTAGCTTGGCAAATAGTTCGTTGAAGGCTTCCAGGCTTCCCTTGGCGCTTCTTGGTGGTGTGTCACGACCGTCGAGGAAGGCGTGCAGATAGACTTTTTTGGCGCCGCGCTCAACCGCCATCTTACACATGGCCTGGATATGGCTTTCATGGCTGTGTACGCCACCGGGTGATAGCAGACCCATGATGTGTACTGCGCCATCGGCAGCGATGGCCTTATCGACGGCGTCGACAAAGGCGGGGTTGGTGTCAAACTCGCCGTCTTCAATCGACTTACCGATACGGGTCAGTTCCTGGTAGACCACGCGGCCTGAGCCTATGTTGATGTGACCAACTTCTGAGTTACCCATCTGACCGTCGGGCAAACCGACATCCAGACCCGAGCCTGAGATCAGGCTGTTAGGGTATTCTTTGTTGAGGCGATCGAGGACAGGAGTGTTGGCGTGATATACCGCATTCATGTGGGTATTTTCACGGTAACCCCAGCCATCGAGGATCAGCAGTGCCAATGGGCGTTTGCGTGTCGTCATGGTGGTACCTATTAACGTTAAAAAGAAAACTAGAATTCTGAAATTGGATAAATATTACTACGTACAGGGACGATCAAAAAGTGATTTACACCGATAACCCTCATCGAGCCCGTCACAATTTAAGGGATCTCTCAATATCGCCCCTCTGTAGGGGGTGAACAACATGCTGCAATCTGCCTGAACAATCGGTTATACTCTCTGCCCAAACAGTCTCTCAAGCCACAGAAGTAGGCCGAAAACTATGCAAGAATATATCGAATTTTTTAAAGCCAACCCAATGTTGAGTCTCGCCTGGGTGGGCTTGTTTGCAGCGCTTATTGTGAGCGTTTTTAAGTCTAGTATCTCAAAAGTGAAAACTGTAGATCATCAGCAGGCGACCTTGTTAATTAACAAGCAAGACGCCAAGGTGGTCGATGTGCGCTCTAAGGAAGAGTTTAAGAAAGGCCATATCGTTGACGCGATCAACCTGCCTTTGGCTGAAATTAAAAATAATAAGACATCTGCCCTTGAAAAGTTTAAAGCCAGTCCCATTATAATGGTATGCAATGCAGGGATGACCTCGTCGCAAGCGGCTCAGTTGATGGTGAAAGAAGGCTTTGAGTCTGTCTATAACCTCAAGGGTGGGATGAGCGAATGGCAACAAAATAACTTACCGGTTGCCAAAACCAAAAGATAACCCACACAAGGATTGCTTTTATTAAGCTTCTTTGATTAGAGTGTCATCTCTTATAAAAAATGGCTTAAATCGCCCATCTGGTGAGATTTAAGGAAATACTAAAATCGGGATGGTGGCTGAGATCTAGATTAGGACTCGAGTAACAAAGGCCCTGAAGATGATTCTCCTCACGGAATGAATCGAACAAAATTGATTAGGTAGGAAATTATGGCTGAAGCAGTAAATAACGAACAACAGGGTCCACAGTTCAACATTCAACGTGTTTACACCAAGGACATCTCTTTCGAAACGCCAAACAGCCCAGCTGTTTTCCAGAAAGAGTGGAACCCAGAAGTTAAGCTAGACCTAGACACTCGCAGCGCTAAGCTGGCCGACGATGTGTATGAAGTTGTCCTGTCGCTTACTGTGACGGCTAAAAACGGTGAAGAAACTGCTTTCCTATGTGAAGTTCAGCAAGCGGGTATCTTCGCTATCTCTGGTCTGACTGAGCAGCAACTGGCTCACTCTCTAGGTGCATACTGCCCTAACGTACTGTTCCCATACGCTCGTGAAGCTGTGGGTAGCCTGGTTGCTCGTGGTACTTTCCCACAACTGAACCTTGCGCCAGTTAACTTCGACGCTCTGTTTGCTCAATACGTGCAACAGCGTCAGGCGCAGGCAGAAGCTGCCGGTGAAGCAGCAGAAGCGAACGCTTAATTACGCATGAACAACACTGCCGATATTACGGTACTGGGGGCGGGCTCTTATGGCACCGCCCTTGCTATTTCTTTAGCCAGTAACGGACACAAAACCCTGATTTGGGGCCACGAACCTGAACATATCGAGAACCTCAAGCGTGATCGATCCAATGAGGCGTTTCTGCCCGGTATTCCGCTGCCGGATCTTCTTATCCCCGAATCTGACCTTGCTACCGCGTTAGCCGCCTCCAATAATGTGTTGGTCGTGGTGCCTAGCCATGTATTTGGTTTGGTGCTCAAGCAGGCTAAGCCGTTGCTGCGTGAAGATGCTCGCATCGTCTGGGCCACTAAGGGTCTGGAGCCCGAGACGGGTCGTCTGCTGCAGGAAGTGGCGCGAGAAATCTTAGGTGAAGAGTATCCGCTGGCGGTCTTGTCAGGCCCGACCTTCGCCAAAGAGCTGGCGGCAGGCTTGCCCACCGCTATCTCGGTTGCCGGTACCGATGAGACCTTCACCAATGATTTGGTGGAGTTATTACATAGCCCGAAACGCCTGCGTGTCTACGCCAACGACGACTTTATCGGCCTGCAACTTGGCGGCGCGGTGAAGAACGTTATCGCCATCAGCGCGGGCATGTCGGATGGCATCGGCTTTGGTGCCAACGCCCGTACCGCACTGATCACGCGCGGGCTGGTGGAGCTGTCACGTCTGGGTGAGGCCATTGGCGCTCAACCTTCTACCTTTATGGGCATGGCGGGTCTGGGTGACCTGGTGTTGACCTGTACCGATAACCAGTCCCGTAACCGTCGATTCGGTTTGGCGCTGGGCCAGGGTAAGGAGGTCGACACCGCACAGGCCGAGATTGGTCAGGTCGTGGAAGGTTACCGTAATACTAAAGAGGTCTATACCTTGGCTAAGCGTCTGGGTGTTGAGATGCCGATCACCGAGCAAGTGTATAAGGTGCTCTACCAGGGCGGCACGCCACACGAGGCGGCTAAAGCCTTGTTGGCGAGACAGAAAAAGTCGGAGACCACTGACAGCGAATAGTGGCCATCGGCGACTCATGCTAAAAACAACAAAGGGTGCTAAAATAGCGCCCTTTTTTATACACGGATGTATTTATCCCCGATCACCATGGAGGGGGTCAGAGTTTTATCCCCGGTGGCCACGGCCTTTGATGTTCCCGACATCAAATGGCATTTCCTTCATCCGTGAAGGTCAGCGGTGAAAGAGGGGATTTATACACGGCCAAAAATGTTCCCGGCATTTTTAGGCATTTCCCCCATGAATGGGAGAGTTTTATCCCCTGTGTTTTGGGGTTGCGTTCGGTAGCTATTAACTTGTTTGAGGCGGTATTTAAGTGAAACATCATGACGTGATTATTATCGGTGCGGGCGCGGCGGGCCTCATGTGCGCGGCGACGGCGGGTTATCGCGGGCGAGACGTTCTGGTGTTAGATAACGGCAAACAGGCGGGGCGCAAGATCTTAATCAGCGGCGGTGGTCGCTGCAACTTCACTAATCAGAGAGTCGAGCCGGCTAACTTTATCTGTATCAATCCCCACTTCGTGAAGTCGGCGCTGGCTCGCTACTCGTCACAGGACTTTATCGAGCTGGTCGAACGCCACGGCATCGAGTATCACCAGCGAGATCATGGCCAACTGTTTTGTAACGACTCGGCCAAAGAGATAGTCACCATGCTGCTGACCGAGTGTGAATGGGCCGGGGCTCAGGTACAGTTGCGCACCGATATTCTCTCTATCAATAAGCAAGACGATGGACGCTTCATGCTGGAGACCAGCAAGGGGGAGTACAGCTGTGAGTCCCTGGTGGTGGCGACGGGTGGGCTGTCTATGCCAAAGCTTGGCGCCTCACCTTTTGGCTATCAGATTGCCGAGCAGTTTGGCCTCAAGGTGTTGCCGACTCACGCCGGCCTGGTGCCCTTTACTTGGCACAGCGATCAGAAGCAGAAATTTGAGCCGCTCTCTGGTATTGCGGTGCCCAGTACCATTACCGCCAAAGATGGTACCCAGTTTAGCGAGGCGCTGCTGTTTACTCACAGAGGCCTGTCGGGACCGGCTATCTTGCAGATCTCCAACTACTGGCAGCCGGGTGAGAGCATCTCGATTAACCTTCTGCCCCAGCTCGACGCCGCCCAGGCCTTGAGCGAGGTACTCGACAAACATCCTAAGCAGAGCCTGCGCAATACCCTGTCGCAGTGGCTACCTAAACGCCTGGTAGAGGTGCTGTTTGACGAGGTGCTGCTGAATCTGGCGCTCAATCAACTGGTGCATGCTCAGCGCGATCTCATCGTCGATAATCTTCATAACTGGCAGCTCTTGATGAACGGCACCGAAGGCTATCGCACCGCGGAAGTTACCCTGGGGGGAGTGGATACCAACGAGCTTTCGTCAAAAGATATGCAGAGTAAGAAGGTGCCAGGACTCTATTTTGCCGGCGAGGTGATGGATGTCAGCGGCTGGCTCGGGGGCTTCAACTTCCAGTGGGCCTGGGCATCCGGTGTCGCCGTCGGTCAGGCGGTGTAGCTTTGTGTAGACACAATAAAGTTTACCCGTAAGCTCTAAAGTTTGCCCGTAGGAGGATTTTGAGACAATAAAGTTTGCCCGTAGTGATTTAGCTTACTATGATAAATCTAGGTAGCTGTCATTGGATTGAGTATGGGACGTGGGCGTAAACTGGAGTCGTTGAAAGACTTTGAACGAGCATTAAAAAATAAATATGGGATTGGTCAAGGTTCTGAGTACAAGCCTTGGCTCAGAATTCAGGATGTAAAATCTGAAGGAAAACGCTCACTAATTTATGGTAGGAAGTCTCAAAGAGACCACCATATGATGTCTTCGATAGAAAGTGAGCACTTTCATCTTGCTGAGTTTTCGCGCTGTGTAGTTGATATCAGAGAGCAATTTCCTATTTTTCCTCTAAATTTTACGCAGAAAGTTGCTAAAATCCTTGGTGTTGAACACCCAACCCATCCTCATACGAAAGAGCCAATTATCATGACAACTGATCAGTTGCTCACGATAGACACCCCTCAAGGCATTATATACCAAGCCGTTGCAGTCAAACCTGAAGATGATTCTAGCGATCTCCGAGTGCTCGAGAAAATAGATATCGAGCGAGTATGTTGGGAGTTGCTTGGCGTTAAGTTTAGATACTTTACCGGTAATGAATTAACTAGGGTCCAAAGTAGCAACCTTGAATGGGCCTCATCCCCTTTTCGTAAGAATGCGATCAGTTTTTCTTTTGAGCAATTAGATTGTGCTCTATCAATAATGAACGTTGGACAATTTTTCATTGAAGACCTTTGTAATCAGTTAATCTCAATGAACATTACCTCTCATGATGATGCTTTGTTACTAGTTCGTTTCCTCATAGCCGACCACTTAATTGAGGTAGATCTATCGACAAATATTTCTGAATCAGGGCTTATTGATGTGATGTCTGTTGCTGATCATCAAGGAGGTACGCTATATGGAGCTTCCTAGAAACAGCGTTTGGAGCGTAAATGATTCGGAGTTGCTTAAAGACGGTCTATATCGTTTGTTGGATATCTTTCAGGATGTTGAATCTGTTATTTTATTCTCGCTAGACGATACTTCCGCAACGGTAAGGCCTATAGCGGTTTCACTAGAAAGTTTCATTGAGCTTTTTTCGAGCCGTAAAGCCCAAAAAGCACATTATGAATTGCCGAGTTATCTTCTTGTTGATGAGGAAAATATTTCAGATGATTACATTGGTCGTCGAGATAAAAACTATGGTTTCATCAAAGGTATTGTATTCGACAGATCCTTTATCTTTGATTATGCAACCAAAAGGCGCTCTTCTCAGCTTGCAAAATACGCAAAAGAAATTGGTGCCGACCGTAAATCTTTAGCTAGATTACTTACCCTATATTGGCGAAATGGTCAGGACAAAATGGCCCTGTTACCTGCCTTTTCTAAAAGTGGAGGTGCTGGGAGAGACCGAATCCCAACAACAAAACCTTTGGGGGCGCCAAAACAACCAAGAACCACAGCTTTTGATAGAGCGGCTAAGTTTATTGTTAGTGATGAAGATAAGAACAAATTCAAAAAAGCGTTACGGAAGTACTACCTCAAAGAGTCAGGGTTGACGCTAGCAAAAACTTATAAAAATTTGCTCAAAGATAGTTATTCAAAAGAGATAAGTTTGGCTGAGGCATGTGGCAGGTATCCATTGATCCCAACTAAAAAGCAGTTTAGTTACTGGTCCACAAAGCTATTCAGTAAAGAACAGATAATCAAACAACGAACATCGGAAAACGATTACCTTAGAAATAAAAGGGGGGCACTCGGCAGTATTACGGATAGAAGCCACTTGCCAGGAGGGCATTTTGAAATTGATGCAACTGTTGCTGATGTACATATCGTATCTGAACTTGGATCTCATTATGTTTTAGGGCGGCCGACGATATACATCGTGGCTGACAGAGCTAGTCGAATGATAGTTGGTATGCATGTGTCTCTATACCATGCTTCATGGCGTGCAGCCCGCCAGGCATTAACTAACAGTTTCCTTCCTAAATCTGATTACTGTAAGAGCTTTGGTTTGGAGATAGCTGATTCAGAGTGGCCTTGCGCTCATATTCCTAAAGAGTTGGTTTGCGACAATGGAGAAATGATTGGCATACAGCCACAGAGAGCTCTGACACCAATGACACAGCTATCGTTTACGCCACCATATCGACCTGACTGTAAAGGTGTTGTAGAAAAACGATTTGATACTCTTAACAATGAAGTAGTTCACGAATTACTGGGTACAACGAGAGGTGGGAACGTTGTTCGAGGAAGTCGAGATCCAAGAAAAGACGCAATCTATACACTAAAAGAAGTTACTGCAGAAATAATAAAAGCAGTATTAGAGCACAATCGTTCAATTCTTGATGGTTTAGTCTATTCTAGCCCTTTACTCATAGAGAATGACCTATCTCCGACCCCTTTGAACTACTGGAAAATACATCTAGCAAAACATAGGCATGAACTTCAATCCGCTAATAGTGATGAAGTTATAGCTAGACTGCTACCATCCGCTGAAGTCAGCATGACCCGAAGCGGAATATATTTTAATGGTATGTATTATTCCTGTTCAGAAGTTGAAGAGCGTAATCTAGCATCTGTCGCTAGGTCGTCAGGACGCTGGAGACTTGAAGCGCGTATTGATGAAAATACAACAAATTATATTTATGTTCGCTTAGATAAAAACAGAGAATTCATTAAGTGTAACTTGTTACCTCGAAGTCGTATGTTGGGTGATAAGTCTATGTATGAATCAGACTTCATTCGAGATTGGCTCGATACTAAGAAAGAGTTAACCCCTATATCAACGACCTCTATTGACGACCATAAGCATCGCCAGGAGACAGCTCGACAAGCGAAGCGTAGAAGTAAAAATGCTGAAAATGTCTCTTTTAAAGATAAAACGAGCAACATCCGTCAGCGCCGAAAGGAAGAATTAGAAGCTACAACAAATATGATTGCACCAGATTTTGAGGTTTCAGTTACTAATAGTATCCCTGATTCTTTCCCCTTAGGTAGTAAAATCATTCCTTTACCAAAAGGGAGAAAAAGAAGAACTAATGGAGGTGGGTCATGAGAGTGGAACTTGCTGTATATAAAGATGCAATTTTACCTGAGCATCAAGGCAATCCGCTTATAGAAGCACTTCCAACCAAGAAATCATGGGAAAGTGTCATGGAGGATTTTAGTAATTACCCTGACTATTCAGAAGAAATCGCTGATCACCCTAATCCATTGGTTCGCGATGAGTATCTAAATCGTATTGAAGAAATTAGGCAACCACTGACTGATTATGAAGCATGTTTTAGAGCAGTGGAGAGGTCTATCAAAAAGGGGTATTCGACCAAGAATCCACTTAGCCCTACCACTGTACAGTACCTACATTATTTTGTTGATGAAAGACCTGACATAGAACCTCGAACAGGCTTTTTTCAGCCTAAAGGAGATGGGCTGACTCTCATTGGTGAAAGCGGTGTAGGCAAAACCTCGATGATTGAACAAGTTCTGGGTTACTTCCCAAATGTTATTGTTCATGAGTCCTATCAAGGTCAACAACTAGAATTAAGAAAACAAGTTGTTTGGATAAAAGTTGACTGTCCTAGTAACTCAAGCGTTAGGGATTTGTGTGAAGAAATATTATCAACATTAGACTTAGCACTTGATAGAGAAAAAACAAAGCCAGCAGGAACTATAGGTGCTTTAATTCGACAGCTAGAACAGTGTATTAAGTCTAGTTTTCTCGGTATGTTAGTTATTGATGAAATGCAAAACCTTCAGTTCAAAAGAACAGGTGGTGAGAACAACTTATTAAGATTTTTGCATAGACTTGTGAACAAGCTAGGTGTACCACTTTTCTTTGTCGCAAATCCTCCGTTTGATCAGTCTCTTATTAAGGAGCTCAAGGCTGCCCGTCGAGCAGAAAGTGGTTACCATCATACTATGTCAGTCTTGGCAAGGGATAGTGTTTCATGGAATGCATTTATAGAGCAACTTTGGCAGTATCAATGGACGAATGTTTATACAGAGCTTACTGAAGAACTTAATGATGTTCTTCATTCTCTTTCGGTTGGTAATATTGATATGGCAAGCCGTACATACCGAGAGGCGCAAAGGTTAATTATCGGTTCTGATGATGAAAGACTTACTGCTGCAACATTAGAAGCTGGTAACGCCGTTGCTTGCGGACTTTCACGGCAAACTGAAGAAGTTATTGATCTTAAAGTAGTCTTACCTAAAAGAAAGCAGCGGAATACACGTAGTGCAAGGGAAACAGCAGTTAAAACTATCGATAAAACGGGTGATATCACTAAGCCTCAGCACCCAGAGTTTGCTACTAAGCTAATTGAGTTAGTTAACGCTGTAGATCTTAAAAGCCGAATTGATGATCCTGATCTGTTCCAACAAGCAGCTGAATTAGAGGACTCTATACGTTACTTACGGTCTAGAAATATCGTTCTTGACGATCCGCTTTCAGAGCTAGCCTATAATTAATGAGTAAGGGCCTATCTAAACAGGAGATTCATCATGCAGCTGCCTACAGCATTACCTGATGAGTCTCTATTTAGCCGCATATGCCGTCATTTAGCTATTAGTGAGTTTCCCCTTGAGCAAGCATTGAAAAAACTTGTGGGCGACGGGAGAGGTGCAATTCATCCTTACCTTACATCTAACCTGCACATTACAGCTCAATTCACTCAAGAGTCATCAGAAGAACTGTTATCTAATCAAACATTGCGTCCGTTATTTTCCTACTACTTGCCGCAATATCGTAAGCGTCCGGTGATCCCACCTAGCGTTTAGCAAACTGCCATGGTAGTAGCTGCTCGATATCGACTTCGGGTTTGCTGAGCTGCTCTAGGCTAACCATGACATACTCGAACACATTGAGGTCGTTAGCCTTGGCCGTTTCAATGATGCTGTAGAGGATAGCACTCGCGTTAGCGCCGGTGGCAGTCTGGCTAAACAACCAGTTTTTTCTGCCTATGACGAACGGTTTGATTGCTCGTTCTGCACGATT
>NZ_JAKEVJ010000094.1:0-15059 GCF_022398425.1 Shewanella sp. Isolate7
AGTCTAGAGATTATTGATTGGTTAATCATATTATCGTTAGATGCTGCAGTAGTATTTATTTTATTCAATATAATCAAAGAGAAATACCCTGATACAGCTGAGTTCTTACCTGTATTTAGTGCTGTAAGTTTTATCATTACGATGTTAGCCTACGGAATCCTAAGGTATTTTCCTACTTTTCAGACTTCCCTTTCTGTGATGGTAACTGGAGTGATGATTGGCATGGGGTGGTGGATTCAATGCATAACTTCTGCCGCTAACATTAGAAGAACTCATACACTCAACATGATTATCAATACTCGAACAAGCCCTGAGTACCAGGCTCAGTTGCGAGCAAGTACTAGAATGTATAGAGGTATGAGGTTTGTGCCTGCTGAGTTGTCTGAGTGGAGATGCAATCCTGATAAAGAAGAATACAAAAATGCAAGTGTGCCTGATGATTATCGAGACGCTATCAATGGATTACTTTATGTATTGAATTATTTCGAATTTCTTGCTCAGGGAATAAAATTTAAAGACTTAGATGATTGTTTACTGAAAGAATGTTTTTCAAGTTTCTTGAAGGGGATAGAAAGGAGAGGCTTTCATATTATTCTTGAATCACAGAAACAGGATCCTGCGGCTTTTGAAGGAATCGTCTATCTTTCAAAACGTTGGAATGGTGAGTCTTTTGTCGAGAAACATAGATCAAATCCGAATACCGCTGAAGCGGGAATA
Organism: Shewanella sp. Isolate7; assembly: GCF_022398425.1. Classification (NCBI taxonomy): domain Bacteria; kingdom Pseudomonadati; phylum Pseudomonadota; class Gammaproteobacteria; order Alteromonadales; family Shewanellaceae; genus Shewanella; species Shewanella sp. Isolate7. The sequence goes on from NZ_JAKEVJ010000094.1 coordinate 718, forward strand.
CAATATCCATCTAGCGACATTGTATTGAAAATAATGAGTGGTCAGCCTTTAGTAGAGGATACGAATGAGGAAGCTGTGAAGGCTATTGCAGAGGATGGTGCAAGCGCTGCTTAATAAAGACAAAGAAATAATGAAGCTTTCCTTCACATTGATTTCACCTGCAATGCCTTTTGTAAAGCGCGTATTAGACAAGAAGTTAGCAGAGTATAATAGGGATATCTACCACAGGAAAACCTAGCAATTCTAGGACTCTTCAAGTCCAAATAAATTAAGTGAAAGATGTTACACCTTTGGGGTAGAGTGTGGTTAGAGGCCTTCATTTTGCTAATACCTGTGTACGATATTTGATTTTTTCCGCAGGCCTAAATCACCCGCTGACTAAAGCTGCATTCTTGGCAGTTTAGTGTGTAGGTTTCTTGTCTTTTCTGTACTCGGGTATGCTTGCTTTGGCACTGGGGACAATCCTGTTTCATGGGTGTGTTTTTAGTGCACTGGTTGCAATGGATGTAGTATCCGTATTTACCATACATTGGCTGGTAATCGGCTGATTCACCGCAGTGTTTACAAAGCAGTTTTAGTTGTGGGGCTACATTATTCTGTGGAGCCTGATAAGGGGGATGGGGCTCTTGCAGTTGCATAACAGGTTGTGGTTTAGCAGCTTGTTGTAACGACTCAGAATCTATAACTATTTCGTCTTGCTCTATGGCTTTATGCGTCGAAACCAAAGGTTCGCTAGCTTCACACTGTGTCTGTGAGTGGTACTTGTCGATGTCATGACTTATCAAGAAATCAGCTACAGAATTAAGTTCATCTTGGCTAAAGTCGGGTCGGGTATCAGTGAAATTAACCAATCGTGTAAACTTGCCCTTGAGATTCATTATCTCGTTGAGCTTATCGACTAGAAATTCGGTTTTCACCAGCTTTTCTGAGATCTGCTTAGGCATGGTGTCGCGGTTAATTATTGCATCGCTGGATACTGCGCAAAGGTGATCCCATTCTCGCAGTCTAAAGCCCTGTTGTTTGAAGCCCAGTAGTTTGCCGAGAATCTCACTTCTGTAATGCGACAATAGTTGCAGCAAAAGCGCCTGTTGTAGCTCGACTTGTTTGATTGGGGAGGCCATACCAAACCAATTTCCCTGATGGCTGCGAGTCCACTCTCCCTGTTGATTAACCTTAACCTGACCCTTGATGCTCTTTGACTCGATTAATATAAAACCGTAGGTGTAGACGATCAGGTGGTCTATCTGTGCCGTTTCATCGTTAAAACTGAACTTGAAGTCGTTGATGACCAACACTTGAGGATGGTCTTTGAAGGCGCGGCGTAGAAAGAAAGCAACGTCCTGTTCTTGCTTTTGTCCTGCATAGGCTTGCGGGGATTGTACTGCTTGAAGTGATTTGTTCTTTAGAATCATTTATCAATCGCATCCATTCACTGCTCAATCATGAGCAAACTGATAATGGCCAAGTGTATCTGATTTCATACTGGTGACAAAGTGCAGAAATATGAGCAAAGTTTGCTTTCTACCTGCTTGGTTTTCCTTTGCTTCAACCAATCTTGACGTCCTGTTTTCAGATAATTGGCTCTCATGGGGCTGTCGACATGCAGGGATGTTTGACTAGCTGGCGAGGATTTGCTCGCTAGGCTGCGCCTGTATTGGAAGGGTTTCATCCTTCAAGTGGGATTAGTGGGTTGTCAGTTCCTGGCTTAAAGTGCGGCTAACTTTTTATGTTAGGACGGTAACGATGAAATTGATTCTCCCCAAGTTAATGATGCTAGGTGCCCTTGCGCCCTTGATGGTCTGTGCCAATGTGATTGTCGATACAAAAGATGTCGACCAGACTCAGTATCACGCCGATCTGTATGAGTGTCAGACGCTTAGCCAGCAGGTTCAGAAACAGCAGGGTAATTCGGCGGGGCGTGACATGGTAGGCAGCGCCGCACGAGGGGCGGTCATAGGTGCGGCGGGCAGTGCTATCGCGGGTGGTAGCGGCTCTAATGGAGCAAAAGTCGGTGCGGGCATCGGCTTGGTTTCTGGCGCGCTGAAGCACAGGACCGAGAAGCAGCATGACGGCAAGGCTTATGAGCTTGAAAAAGACAATGTGATGAAGAAATGCATGGCCAATCGTGGCTACACAGTGCTGAACTAGTTAATTTATTGCAGGGGCAACGCGACAGCGTTTGCCCTCGTCATCTCTTCGGGCGCTTTTCACCGAGTACTTGGTTTTCTTCTTTGCCACAGCCTGTTCGGAGTCGGATATTCCCATGGCTCGCAGCAAGAGGTTGGCGACCCTGCTGGATAGGCAAACCCTACAGCAGGCGCAGGCGCAGGCGTCGGCCAGAGCAACCGCCCACCGAATTCAAACACCTCGCATGCTCGCCATGCTGCATAATCTTAAGCACCTGCGCAGTGCCGCCTAGCTGTTTGTCACAAAATAGCTATCTGTTGAAAATTAAATAGTTAACCCTTTTAAGATTGGCCTCAGCTTACTTAGGTAACATGGCGACTATTTAGTTTTTGGATGAGTAATCAAGGGAGCGAGCATCATGGGAGAGCGGCATTTAAACGGGACTAAGCGTGGGCCTTGGATGGCGATCGGGGTGAGCCTGGCCGTGGTGGGGCTGATCGCGCTGCTGATCATGATGATGCCCAAGGGCTTTAAGGCGACCCATGAGGAGGTAGGTCAGGGGACACCGGCGCTGGTGTTTGTCTACGACCCTAACCTGGCGGTGAGTCATACCCAGACAGAGCAGATGAACGAGGCGCGTGGTCATCTGGGCGATAACCTGGTGTTCTTACTGGCCAGAGTCGGCACCCCAGAGGGCGACCAATTGATTGCTAAATACCGGGCGGGAACCGCCGAACTGCTGCTGTTCGACGGCTCGGGCAAACTGATTAAGCGCCAGCTCGGTGGGCTAGACGCCAATCAGCTAATGCGCTGGGTACGCTAATTCTAGCGATTAGCCAGGCATCACGACTATCCCTAGCGGCTCTAGTAATTGCTCAGTCTGCCAGGCACAGATCTTCACGCCTTCCAAGTCGACACTTCTGATGTCGAGCCCCTCGAGCTCGGCATGGGTGAGGTCACACCCGCGTATGTTCAAGTTCTGCCAGCAATCTTGAGAGAAGCTGCCGCGACTAAGATCCGAGCCCATCAACGAGGCCCCGTTAAGATTGGCGCTGCGCCAGTTGTTTTCAAATAGTTCGCACTTTTCCAGGCATTGGTCGCTCAAGTTGGCGTAGGCGAGGTTGCAGCCCGTGATGTAGGCGGAGCAGAAGTACACTGTATGACTGATCTGGTTGTAAAATCGGCTGCGGGAAAAGTTGGCGCCCTTAAGATCGCACTCTCTGAATTCGATGCCAAAACAGTTGGCACCGGCAAAATTGGCCAGAGAGAGTCGGCAAGCCTTAAAGCTCGCATCACGCAGGTCGGCGAAGTTAAAGTGACAGCCTTCTATGGCGCCGGGCTCGATGAAATGACACGCTTCGAAGCTGGCATCTCGCAGGTTGGCGTGACGAAAATCGCACTGGTAGAAGTGGCAACGTCGAAAACGGCGGTAGCTCAAATCTTGGCGCGAAAAGTCCTGCTGCGTAAAAACTTTGTCGATAAGATCCATACTTACTCCTCAAATAAACCGCCTGCACCTTAGCACTCAGATGCGCAATTTTCACCAAAAACAAACCCTTTAAAATCAGCGTTTTAAAATATGCTCAAATCGCGATGCTAAGGGGGCTAAACGGCTCCGTAAGCCACGTTTGACATGAACGGGTGGTGAAAAAAGTTTTTAGCCTTAGCGCGTTTGATTAATTTCGGCTCAATCGCGGCACTTTAGTTGAGCCATTGGCGGCATGTTTGAACATTTGTTAATCGAAAAAGTCGTTGTTGAACGGCGCTGGGGTGGTAAAATGCCGCTCGGCTTCGGTGCGGCCGTGGTCTAACTTGGGGTCATCTCGCGAGTGCCGAGCTTATTTCTCTTTTTCCATTACTGATTCGAGTGTCTATGAAACGGATTTTATGTTTGTCCCTGCTGGCCTGTTCTAACTTAGCGTTTTCTAACCTGGCGTTTGCCGTCGACCCCCTGATTGAAACCCCCAAAGATATGCCGCCGACCTGGGTGGATGAGATCCTCGATGTGTTTGGCGCCGACGGTGAGTTTGACGACAGCAAGACCATAGACATGAGCTATCTGCCGACTGCCTATTACACGCCGGAGAAGAAGTTCGGCGTGGGCCTGCTGATGGTGGGCCTGTATAAGACAGACGGCGCGGCGCCCGAGGAGCAGCCTTCCTCATTGGTGCTTAACTCCTTCGTGTCGATGAACAACTCCTACGGCGTCGAAGTGGAGAACATGACCTTCTTCAACGGCGGCAAGCAGCGTCTGCTGCTGGGCCTGGAGCTGCACAACGAGGCGTCTGTCTATTACGGACGCGGCATAGCAGATGGCAATATCGACAGCAATCATCATGAGTTCGACGAGCAGCTCTACAGCTTTACGCCGCGCTGGATGACTCAGCTGGCCGACAACTATTTTGTCGGCGTGGGCGCCGACTTTACCTACGCCAGTGCCGACAAGTTCACTCGGGTGGAGGGCGATCTGCCTCTGCCATCCGATGGCATACTGCCCGATAACCTGAGTTCGGGTCTGGTGGTGACCAGCATCTACGACTCGCGAGACTATCGCCTCAATGCCACTCAGGGTTGGCTGTTGCAGCTTGATGCGGGTCTGTATCAAAACAGCGAGTACGACAGCTTTGCCAAGTACGATCTCGAGTTGGCCAACTATATCGATCTCAGCACCACCTCTTTGCTGAGCGGCATGCCGGGTCTGATTGCCTGGCAGGTGCAGGGTCACTTCACCAGTGGTGACGTGCCCTGGAACATGCTGCCGGATCTCGGTGGCTCAAGCGCCATGCGCGGCTACATCAAGGGACGTTACCGTGACAAGCAGATGATGATGGGGCAGGTAGAATATCGTCTGCCTATCTTCCAGCGCTATGGCATGGTGTTCTGGGGCGGTGTGGGCAGCGTGGCCGGCAAGGTGAGCGAGCTCAACGACGAGCTGTTGACCACTTACGGCACGGGCTTCCGTTTTAAGCTCAAAGACAAGATCAACCTGCGTCTGGATATTGGTGTCGGCGAGAACGAGACCAACTTCTACCTCAACGTCAACGAAGTCTTCTAGTGATGACTGTGTCGCTCGCTTTGCCTGCCAGATTCTGTGTTAACACCAAGCTTGTGCTGGTTGCGTCTGCCGTTTTTGCGGTCCTGGCGACTAGCCAGGGCGCGAAGGCGGGCGAGGTAGAGCCTGGTGATAGCCAAAAGCAGGCTTTTATCGATGCATCCCTCAAGGAAAAGCTGCAGTGTACGCGCCGCTTGGATTACGATATCTATCTGAGCGGCATACACACGGGCACCATGAGCCGCACCGAGCAGTGGCAGGGCAAAAGCGCCGTGGTGACCTCAGACAGTGAGGCCAGCATCTTAGGCATAGGCACCCGCTACAGGCAGAGAGCCGAGTTAACCTGGTCAGAGGCCACAGAGGAGTGGATCACCCAGGCGTTTCATCAGCAGGTGAGCGGCTTTCGCGCCCGCGACATGCAGGTAGAGTTTAGCGACAATGGCCGCGCCTCTCGGGTGACACTGGATGGTGAGGTGACCGACTATCGCTCAGCGGAGAAGGCGCTGCGCGATGTGGATACCCTGGCGATCGAGATGCGGCGCTTGCTGTTAAAGGGGCGGCACCAGTTTGCCCTGGTTCGCCAGGCCTCAGATGCCATGGAGCCTTATCAATTCTACGTAAAATCCCCTCAGCCTTCACAGCAGACCCCCTGGGGTAAGCTGACCTTAGTGCCGGTGGAGCAGACAGGCGCCGAAGAGGTGACCTACTACTTCGCTCCCGAGCTGGATTATCAGCTCATCAAGGCGCGCTATCACGGCATCCTGCTACAGGGGCTTATCGAGCTCAATCACTACAGCTCAAGTTGCGACTCAGCCTCATAGGGCCGAGCCGCAACGCTGATTTGGGTAAGGCTTTAATGCCCTTATTTAGCCCTGATTTAACCCCGGTTATAGTGGCTAATGGGCAGCTGGCTGACGCTGTCGAGTCGCCAGGCGCCCTTCTCATACACAAAGCTGACGCTGTGCAGCGCATCCTTAAACTCATAGCGTTTATTCGAGGCCGGCAGGGCATGGTTAAACTCTATCTGAATGTGTTGATAGCCATCTGTGAGTGACATCTTACCCAGATGTTGTGGCAGGTCGATAAGGCGGCTCAGCGCCTTGTCTAATTCGCGATCTTTTATCGGCAGTTGCTGCTTAAACTGCTCGCTAAACAGCGCCGAGAAGGCCTGCTTGTCCTTGCTGTGGGTATAGGCGGCAACAGTCCAGTCGGCCAACAAGAGGTCGAAGGCCTTATCGGCCAGGGTCAGTGAGGCGACGGGCGTCTTGTTGTCGTTGCTAAGGTAGTTGTTAAGCGTCTCCTCGGCTGTTTTTATCGCGTTCTCAAGCAGCTGGGCTACCTTTGCTGCCGCCGGATCTTGGCTGGCCTTGAGCTCGCCGCTGACCCTGTCGACCGCCTCTACTCGTTCTTGCCAGCTGTTGAAGCCCTTCATCACCCCTTGTAGCGAGGCCATATGTTGCTTCATCACCTCGGCGACGGCCTTGTCTTGTTTGCGCGCCTCTCTGGCCTCGGCGCCCACAGTGTCACTAAAGGTGCTGTTGAGTATGGTGTTGGGCGAGTCGAAGTAGAGCCCGGCACCGCTGTAGGGATCGACCCAGAGATCGCTGGTATCGACTGGCGCCATGGATTTGGGCTGCATATCACCATAGTAGAGCTGGGCTATCTCGGCCTTATGCTGGCTAACGAAGGAACCGATCGCCTTGCGATCGCTGGCCGGCAGTTGTTGATACTGGCTTGCCAGTTGCTGCAATTTGTCTGAGTGCAGCACCCTTTGACTGGCATAGTAGCCACAGCGCAGGTTACAGGCTTGCTTGGTCAGGCTGGAGGCGGGGCCTAAGGTGATCGCCTTGCTCTGCACAAACACCTCGGCGGTATATATGCCTCTGGGGATGGCGCCACTCTTGTCCATCAGGTAGATGGTATTGTTGGGGCTATGGCGGCCGACGACCTCAAGATCTTGCTTGCTGGCGCACAGGGAATAGTCCCGGCTGGTGACCGGCAGTTCCTTGTTGTAGGTGGAGACGACCAGCTTATCTAGGCTAATCCCTTCGGGCACAGTACCTGTGATGGTGAGATCGCACTGCTGAGCGTTGACGTTGAGGGCCAGGCCACCCAGGGCCAGACCGAGAAATACCAATCCTTGTTTCATGAAGCTTCCTTGTCGTTGTAGCTGTTAATTGATTTAGGGTGTTCCTTTAGCCGCACCACTGTTTTTCACAGGGGACACCGTCATGGTTGCCGTCCATCTTAGTATCTGGGCAATTGTTGATATAGAAGATGGCCTCCTCGCAGGAGCGCATATGACTGCAATGTGTCTTACCTGCCTCACAGCGAAACTTAGGGAAGGTGCGAATAAGTCCCGTACTTGCTCTGCGTGTGCTTAAAGTGGATAGATGCAAGGCACAGTTTGCAGCGAATGGCCCTAGTCCTTCGCAAGAACTGTAACGCAGCAAATACCGCTGTAAGCCTCGCCCTGCGGGGCTTTGATAGCAACACCATTTCGGCGTTATTCAACTTCAGCAGGCCTCGGCATGCCCTCAGTTGAATGCCTTGAACTGTCGCTGCTATCAAAGCCAGAGCTGTGCGGAGTGCCTGATACTGTTTAATGGCGAAGCTGCCGATACTTACCAGTATGATAATGAAGATCATCCGCTGTAGGCGTGAGCCGGAGCGACGATGGGAATAGTGTGACGTGGGCGTATGGTCTTTACATTGGGAGCGAGTCGGTTTATTCGCGAGGCCGGAGGTTACGCCCGATATGACGGCGACGCCCTCGATGCTGGCTTTTGTCGCCTTTATCTTGCCATCGCTCTGTTGCTGGCTTTGATAGACTATCTCGTCGCCCACCACAGGCTTTCTGGCCATCTGTTTCAGGGCGGAGATATGGATAAACACATCTTGGGCATTGGGCGTATTTGGCTTGATAAAGCCAAAGCCTCTATCGTCGTTCCAGCGAACCAGTGTGCCTCTTTCCATGGCGAAGGTTGTCCTTTCTTTGAATTGTTTTGCTATCTATTCAGTCGCTAAGCAATGCTTTTCACTCAGCTTTTTATCTATGCTATCGCGAATGCTCCCGTTTTGTCATCCGCTAATGGTGACCAGATTCAGTATCCAGCCCATCAGGGTGAAGGCAACTAGCAGCAGGCCAAACAGCATGGCGAGTAAGCGCCAGCGCATCACCTGCTTGAGCATGACGAACTCGGGAAAGCTGGCGGCGACTGTGCTCATGCAAAAGGCCAGGGTAGTGCCCAGGGGGACGCCCTGCATCAACAGGCTCTCCAGTACGGGGATAACGCCGGTGGCGTTGGCGTACAAGGGGATGCCCATCAACACGGCGACAGGGACTGACCACCACTGGCCGTCGCCTAAATTGGCCTCCAGGAAACCGGCGGGCACGAAGCCGTGCAGGGCCGCGCCCAGGCCAACGCCTATGATGACCCATTTCCACACCCGGCCGAAGATGGTGAGTGTCTCCTCCTTGGCAAACTGGTGACGCTGGCGCCAGCTCATGCCTGGCGGATTCATGGGCGATGAGTGAGCCGCGGCAGTTTGCGCCTGAGAAACGCCGCGTTGGTAGGCGTTGGCGGCCAGTGGTTGTAGCCAACGCTCGGCATGTAGCAGATCCAGCAGGGCGCCACCTAGCATGCCTATGGTGATGCCGGTGAGGGCATAGAGTAGGGTAATCTTGGCGCCGAGCAGGCTAAACAGCAGCAGGATGGCGACCTCGTTGATCAGCGGCGAGGTGAGCAGAAACGCCATGGTGATCCCCACGGGAATGCCCGCCGTGGTAAAGCCGAGAAACACAGGAATGCTGGAGCAGGAGCAGAAGGGAGTGATGGCACCAAAGCCCGCGCCCAGGCCATAACCCAGCAGCTTAGGCTTACCTGCCAGATAGTCGCGCACCCGCTCGACGTTGAGCGCCGCCCGTAGCCAGCCAATCAGGTAGATCATTATCAGGAGCAGGGCGAAGATCTTACTGGTGTCTTCGACAAAGAAGTGCAGGGCCTGACCCCAGGCGCTCTGACTGGAGAGGCCGATGAGATCAACGACCAGCAAGTCGGCGAGTTGGGTAAACCAGACTAACATGGGCCCTCCCTTGAGATGACTGTGGGGTTATTGCACCTTGTGGATCTTGGTTAGCAGCTGGGCAAGTTCTTCGTCGCTGGGCAGGCGTCCGGCGGCCAGCACCTCGCCGTCGATCACTATGGCCGGGGTCGACATGACGCCATAGGCGGCGATCTGGCCGATATCGGTGACCTTGCTCAGTTCTATCTCCAGGTTCAGCTCGTCTGCGATCCTGGCGATATCATTGGCGAGGTTGGTGCAGCGTTTACAGCCACTGCCGAGTACTTCTATTTTCATCTGTTTCCCCTTATCTAACGGATTGAATTTATTCTGCTACGGTCTCTTTCATTGGTGCTATCTGCCGCAGCAACTGCCGGGTGTTTGTGCCTCGAGTGCGGTCTCAATACAGGTCAGCATGCTGAGCAGACAAGGCGTCTCCAGGCGATAGTAGATCTGCTTGCCCTCGCGACGGCTGGCGACGATACCGGCTTGCCTAAGCAGTGACAGGTGTTTGGAGACGGTGGAGATGTCGGCATCCACGCCGTCGGTGAGCTCGCAGACACAGCGCTCCTGCTGTTCCAGCTGCTCAACCAGCCAGAGGCGGGTCGGATGGGCCAGAGCCTTGAGTACCGCGGCGCGGCTGTTGAGGCGCTGCTGGGCCTGGGTCATGACTGGTTTCATGGTGCGCCTTAAAAAGTGTTGGCCTCATTTGGCATAATAGCCAAATGTTTTGTTGGCGAGTAACCTTTTATCAAGGGTTTAGCTCGGGTTTAGTTCGGGTTTGTGATGCAGGTGTCATCTAGCGGACGCTTTGTGAGCCTGGGCTGATTTGCAATGAATGGGATTCGCCTATGCAGTTTATGCAACTCTGGCGAGTCCACATGGCAAGCTGTATTTAGAGTGTGGTGAAAATTTGTACTTAGGTTGCTTGGTGCTAGAGTGAGTAAATCGCTCATCGAAAGGAGCTAAGATGAAGACACCGAAAATATCCCCTAGATTACCGCTGGCCCTGCTACTGGGATTGGGGCTGTTTAGCGGCCAGGTTTCCGCCAGCAATGGTTTTAACAGTGAGGCGAGCCATGCCGCCGGCGGCGCCGTGATGGCCGGGGCGCTGGTGTGGGCATCCGATGCCTGGACACTTCAGTATGACAGAGCCTGGGTGGGATTCTCCGTGAGCGCCGCCATCGGCATCCTGGTGTAATATCATGAGTATGACAAGGGCACCAACACCGCCAGCGACGCCTTGCTCGACGCGGCGTCTCATACCCTGGGCGCCGCCATCGGCGCCTATGTCACCGACGGTTATCTGCTTAGCCCAGTGGTCAAGCCCGAGCACGGTGGCAGTTATGTGGGCGTGGATCTCTCTTTTCGTTTTTAGCGCCAGCCGCTACTGAATTCTGGCTGAGTTTAAAGGATTAAGTTTGGTTTAAGTCTTAGGGCCGATCATGTCGGCCAAATCACAATAACAACAAGTTGAAGGAGAGGACGCGTGAAGAAGATAGCCATACTCTTGCTGTGCATCTTGATGCCGGTAACGACGGTTTTTGCCCAGACGGGCAAGCCTCTGTCGGTAGAGGTGCTGTGGCAGCTCAGCCGAATAGGTAATCCCAGCATTTCCCCCAATGGCGATTACATTATCGCCCCAGTGACAGAGTACGATGTGCCCGCAGACAAGGGCAACACCCAGCTGTGGCTGTTTAGCAAGGACGGCAAGCAGCAGCGGGCGCTGACTGCCAAGGGGCTGCGGGTGAGCGAGCCGGTATTCTCGCCAGACAGCAAGACCCTGGCCTTTATCAGCAAGCGCGATAAGGATGAGGCGGGTCAGATCTATCTGCTGCCTATGGACGGCCCGGGCGAGGCGCAGCGTCTGACCGAGGTGCCTAGCGGCGTCTATGGCCTGAAGTGGGTGGGCGAGCACCTCTATTTCATCAGCTCTGTCTATCCCGGTAAAAACTGGAAAGAGATCGGCGAGCAGCTAAAGGCCGACAAGGACAACAAGGTGTCGGCCCACCAGTGGAACGCCCTGCCTTATTCGAGCTTCGATCACTGGATCGATGAAGGCCGTCAGGCCCATGTATTCCGTATCTCTGCCAAGGGCGGCGAGGTAGAAGCTATCACTCAGCCGCTGAATATCGAGCTGCCGCGCTCCTCTCAAGGCGCGGGCAGCTATGACATCAGCCCAGATGAAGCCTGGATCGCCTTCAACGCCAACGGCAGCGACAATCAGGTCAATCCTAAGATAGATATCTTCCTCGCAGCCATCGGCAGCGGCAAGGCGGAAAACATTACCCCAGACAATCAGGCGCCAGACAGCAACCCAGCGTTCAGCCCCAACGGCAAGACGCTGGCCTTCACCCGCCAGCATATTAAGGGCTTCTATGCCGATACCGCCAAGCTGATGCTGTTTGATCTGAAAAAGCGCAGCACTAAGATGCTCGCCAAGAACTGGGATCGCTCAGTGGCTCGCTTCGAGTGGACCCCAGACAGTAAGGGCTTCTATGCTGCCATCGACGATGCGGCCACCCGACGCCTGTATCATATCGATGGCAAAAACGGCAAGGTGAAGGCGATCACCAAGGCGACCAACTTTGGCAAGCCCGCTATTGCTCAAGATGGCACCCTGGTGGCGGCCAACGACAGCTTCCTCTATCCGGCGCGCCTGGTGAAGGTTAACGCCAGAAATGGCAAGACCACTCGCCTGGATAGCTTTAACGATGAGGTCCTTGCCGATGTCGATCTCGGCACCTATGAGTCGGTGACCTACAAGGGTTATAACGACCAAGAGATTCAGATGTGGGTGCACTATCCACCAGGGTTTGATCGCAGCAAGAAATACCCCTTGATGATGCTGGTGCATGGCGGACCGCATAACGCCATCTCGGACGGTTTCCATTATCGCTGGAACGCCCAGACCTTTGCCTCCTGGGGCTACGTGACCGCCTGGCCTAACTTCCACGGCTCCAACAGCTTCGGCCAGGAGTTTGCCGACAGCATCAACCCTGACTGGAAGAACAAGTCGCTGGAAGATGTCCTCAAGGCGGCGGACTGGTTTAAGCAGCAATCCTGGATCGATGACAAGCGCATGGTGGCCGGTGGTGCCAGCTATGGTGGTTACCTGACCTCTATCATCCTGGGGCAGAAGCATCCCTTCAACGCCCTGCTGATCCACGCCGCTGTGTATAACATGTACTCGCAGATGGCGGCAGACTTCTCGGTACACAGCCCCCGCTTTGGCAACTACTGGGATAACCCAGAGATCTACCAGTCTATTTCGCCTCACTATGGCGCGGTTAACTTCAACACGCCGACCCTGGTGATCCACGGTCAGCTGGATTATCGCGTGCCGGTCGGTCAGGGCTTCGAGCTATTCAGAACCCTGCAGACCCGTGGCGTAGAGTCGCGCATGATCTACTTCCCAGACGAGAATCACTGGATCATGAAGCCCAATAACTCCATCTACTGGTATAACCAAGTGAAAGGTTGGATGACCCGCTTCGCCGAGCCGGGTGGCCAGTAAGCGACTGATTGCTTGGGTGAATAGTTGAATTAGGTGAATAGTTGAATTAGGCGAATAGATGAATCCTATCGCCTAGCACTAAAGAAAAAGGCTGCCTCGCATAACGGGGCAGCCTTTCTTGTATCGCAGCATATCGCAACAGATATGTTAGGGCTTTTGCAGTTGCGCCTTGGCCGCCTCGACCTTGGCGAAATCCAGCCCGAGCTCGGTGACCGCCTCTTTGATAAGGGCCGGGTTTTGCATCACCAGCGCCATCAGTTGCTGTAGCTTTTCAGGGGCGATCCCCAGTTGGCCTACGGTGCCCATGGCCATCAATGGGTTTTCGGTCAAGGTCTGAAACAGCTCCTGGATCTGAGCGTCGCTGACATTGTGTTCTTTTAAGATCGCAATAATCGGGTTCATTGCACTACCTTGTCTCGGTTGAAAGTAAAACAGGCCGCTAGTCTAGCATCCTCGTCGACTAGCTCAAGCCATAGTCTTGCACCAGGGCACATAGGCCCTCTCTTGGCGAGCATGCCAGCCGAGCCGGTTGCTGTTGAAGACTCGCTTACAGGAGCGGGTCGCCTGACTTGCTTTCTACCTTGCCGATCACCTCGATATCGCTCAGGGTCGAGAGTATGCCCCACTGCTGAATGGTCATCATATCCTTTACCTCCTGGGCCTTGAAGCTCAGGCGCAGGCCGTCCTTGCGATACTCCTCGGGTAAGTTTTGCGGCAGTATGTGGCGGCCATCGTCGGCGACTATGCCCCAGAAACCGCCTTCGAGATTGAAATATCGAACCGTGCCCTGTGTCATGGTGATCGCCTTCTCCAGTGATTCGCTCTTCTCGTTTGATAAGCCATTGGGGACAGCTGTTAGCTCTTCCTTGCTAGGCAGCTTGGCCTTAGGGGCTGCTTGCTCTGCTGCCTGCTCGGTTGGTTGAGCGGGAGCCTCTTGCTCCTGATTACAGGCGCTCAGGGCGAATGCGGCAAGCAGGGGAAGTGACATCTTGGTTACTAAATTCACGGAATGATTCCTCTCTTTCGAAATGGACAATCGGTACTGTAACAGAACCCCCTAGGGCCTGTTGATCTTTCAAGTTTAATTTTTGTTCAATCTAAACGCATTTTGCGCGAGGCGAGAGCCATGAAGCATAGTTATTCTATGTGAATGGCGAACAACAAAGTGCAGCGCGCGTTTAGATGAACCCTTTGGGCAGCGTTTGTAGGCCATTTCTACGGCGTTATCGCCAGTTTGTGTAGGATACTACACGATACAGGCTCTGCCTTGTATAAATCACCTTCAAACTGCTGCAAAAACAAACGGCAAAGATCAACAGGCCCTAAGGCCAGTTGTAGTGGTCAACTAAAATTGGCCACGGTTTTGTATTCAAGCCAGTATCTTCGCTCTGACTCATTGGGTGTCAGCCCACCGTTATATTGATGTGGTCTCAGCTGACTGTAATACCCCGTCACATATCGCGAAATTTCACTCTTAGCCTCACCGATATCCCGATAGCCGGTCATCGGTATCCATTCTGTTTTTAAGCTTCTAAAGAAGCGCTCCATCGGGCTGTTGTCCCAGCAGTTTCCTCGTCGACT
>NZ_JAKEVJ010000095.1:0-14590 GCF_022398425.1 Shewanella sp. Isolate7
CTTTATCAAAGCACGCTATAAAGGGCTGACGAAAAATGACTCACAGTTAGCCATGCTATTCACCTTGGCGAACCTGTTTAAAGTAGACCAGATGTTACGACGACAGCCAAGATCTGTCTGAAATCCGGGAACAGCCTGGAATTAGGTCGAAATTCGGCGTAAAACGGCAGTATGTTGGCCAAAATTGAACACTTAGCGTTCAAAAATCAGGCGATACCTAAATTGCAGGACTTGTTCGCAGTTTCCCTAATTGAGTGTAAGTCGCACAAATGGACTGCGCCAAATGACAATGTACCAAGTGCTAAGCTAACCGTTTGGAATGAGGCTATGTACTATTTTTTAGCCACTCCTCCGGGTTATCGAAAAATAATGTTTGTACTTCGTGATTATAGTGAGAAGCGTAAGGAAACATTAGCGGAATACTATATTCGTACTTATAGCCATTTGATTCCAGAAGGTGTCGAGCTGTGGGAGTACGAAGAATCAAAAATGTCAGCAGTGCAGTTGGCATTTAACAAGTTTAGCCAGCAGGATGCGCAAAAAGCCGCGCGCCTCTGCTAAAGGCGTTAAGCGTCAATAGGATAATAAATGAAAGAAGTGATTGCTGAGAATGTGATGAAGCAGATTCGCCAGTCTGGTGATGAATTAGTTGAACGAATTCGTGCAGTCCATAGTCGGTATTGGGCTTGTAGGACAGATTTAGTTAAAACCATTCTTGGTTTAACTTCAGCGATTTTAGTTGGTACCATTTCATTTTCTGGGTCACTCTCTGGTGCGGGTAAAGAATCACTAGAGTGCACTTGGATTCTATATCTGTCTTGGCTAGTATTTTTCTGTTCAATTTGTTCGGGCACGGTGTCACTTTGGCACTTATATAAACTTGAATCACTCCATGCTGTTTTTTTCAATAAAACCGATGAAATCGAAGAAAAAGTAAAAGCTATCGGTGTGAGAAAAGCTGAAAAAGAACTGGAGTCTGAAATATTAAAAATAGTTGGTGAAGCGGTTAAAGAAAGCGTGTCTCCAGCTACTCCATCAGATAAAATCTCGCACTATTCGTTATTTATTCAGATAGGTAGCTTCCTTATTGGTTTATTCGTCTTTATGACCTTTGGTGTGGTGCAAAACGCTTAACAAACTGTTTAAGAGTGATTTGCAACGCGTGGCATCTTTACTATGCGTTTGATTAAGTGATTAAGGTGGTATGCAGGAGTTTCAGTATTGTGTTGCTCACACCTTAACAGGGCGTTAGGGCTACTCGGGAAATGAGGACAAAATGATACTTTATCAAAACTATGCCAAAGAGATCATGAGTAAACTAGGTCGCTTAAATGAACTAGTAAAACATGCTCCGTCCGTTGGAACATATCATGAGAATTTGATAACAAACTACTTATCAAATTTTCTTTCAAAGCGCTTTTCGGTGAAAACTGGTTTTGTCTACAATCCAAAAACTCAGGAAGTTAGCCCACAAATAGATATCTTGATCATTGATGAAAATGTACCTTCAGCTTATCTGTTTCAAGATGGGAACTTCGCCGTTGTCGTGCCAAACGCTGTAGTAAGCGCTATCGAAGTTAAAACAGTGCTGAATAAATCATCATTTGATGACATCGTTAAAAAATCAATTCAGTATCGAAAATCAAACCCTCAAGGTTTTAACCTATTCGCTCTTTGTTTTCGTAGCAGCACAAAAAATATGGATACAGTTGCTAGTTGGTGTAAATCTTACGAAATGGATGATAATTTTTTAAACTATCCTCATAAAATATTGGCGCTTGATAGTTTTATCCTCGATTTGCTGCTCGAGCCTGTAGGCAAACCATTCGGACTTTATGTTACAACGTGTAATGACTGCGTTGAATCTAAGGAAGAAGCAATACTCACTCAATTCCTATTTTGTATTATGAAGCTGTGTGAGCTGAAAGCCGGTATACATACTGCCGATACGATCAATACCATATTCGCAGGCGATTTTGACAAGCTTTATTTCTTACATCACCAAGCCTTTAAGTTGGGTGTCGGGAAAGTTCCAATGCTGGAACTTAATCATGCCAATGGTAAAAACATCTTTAGGAGATCAGAGGCAACGTAGCCATAACAAGTGACTGTGGTGTTCAATCAATATGTTTGTCCGTTTTTTGCGCACCCAGCTCCTCGCTTTTAAGCATGGTATTCAAGATCACGATGAGCTTTCGCATGCAGGCGAACAATGCTACTTTCGGCATTTTGCCAGCCGCTTTGAGACGCTGGTAATAGCGCTTAAAAACAGGATTACTGTCTATTAGGTTGTATGGGTATACGGCCTGTACTGTATGCCGTAAACTAAGCCGTTAGCTGTATATCTAAGGTTTTTAAAGGATTAAATTTTTGACTGATGTCTCGTTCAAAAAAGTCTATTCAGTGGATCAATTAACTGTACTATTGCTGTGTTTTCTGGCTTCCTTACCTTTCTATATTTTTTTAGAAAAATTTCCACCAGATCAAGTGGGTAAAGCTATTGTTATCTCTCTCTATATTCCGATTTTGTTTATTTGGCTATGTTACAGAATTTACAGGATGTATAGAGATCCAAGCCTTGTCGTTTTGAAGCTTGATGCGAATAGCGTTGAGATTGATGGTGTTAGTCACGGCATTGAACGCCTTAAATACCTCAATGTTGTCTTTGAAAATGATCATTTTAAGCTGGAATGGGAGCTACGAAGCGAAAAACAAATTTGGCAAGCTCAAATCATGAGAACTTGCGCGCATTATGTTACCGACGTACCCATAAATGAAATCAAGAGTTTGACAGAATCTTTTAACAAACTTTCGTACTTCGATAATTCGAGTAAGCTGCAGCGCAGCTAACAAACGCATAAGATTTTTTGCTTGGGTAGTCTTAAGATACCAAAAGGCGCCAAATCGAAGAGATGGGAATACCCTAGTGTAGATATGGCTGAGGGTATCGAAAACAGGGCCGAAAATGTTCCCGACATTTTTCGGCATTCACTCCATCCGTGGAGGTTAGATGATTTCATAGAGCGGTCAGGGCCAAATATGTTCCTTACATATTCTGGCATTTCCTCCATCCTTGGAGGTCTGACGGCGCACAGCGTCTCGAAGCCGTATCTGCACATAAGCGAGCCGCAGGCTATTAACTACAACTAAGGTTCGAGTCTAAATACATTTGCAGATCCCCATATCGCCGAAGTAACAACATTAGGAATGTTTATTCGCTCGTAAGTCATTCATTTCAAGTCATTACACTTTCTATACTAAAATTGGCCGATGATTAAACCTCAGTGAGACGGCACTTCGCCAAGTGCATTCGGGTACAGTTAGCCAGACATAAAAAAGCCGCTTGATAGCGGCTTTTTTCGTTGAGATGAGCGGTTACGCAGAAGCTATGACTTAAACACGCTTATCTTCTGTTTGATGTCGGCGGCGATGGTGGAGAGGTTTTGGGCGGCGTCGACCGTGTCGCTGGCGCGCTGTTCGCCGTCGCGGGCCAGCTCGGTGATCTCATGCAGGTTGCGGGTGATCTCGTCGGCGACCGCGCTCTGCTGCTCGGTGGCGCTAGCGATGCTGCTCGATGCGATGGCTAACTCGCCGATGGCGATGGTGATCTGGTTGAGGTTGGTGGCGGCTTCTTCACCCTGGGTCGCCGAGGCGGTGCCCAGCTGGTGGCTCTGGCCCATCTGCTCGGCGGTCACCTTGATCTGCTGCTGCAACGCCGTGATGGTCTGGCTGATCTCAGAGATCGAGGTCTGGGTGCGCTGGGCCAGGGTTCTCACCTCGTCGGCCACTACGGCGAAGCCGCGGCCTTGCTCGCCGGCGCGGGCGGCCTCGATGGCGGCGTTGAGTGCCAGCAGGTTGGTCTGCTCGGCGATGCTGTTGATCACCTCAGTGACCTGGCTAATCGCCTCACTCTCCTTGCTGACGCTCTCGACGCTCTGGTGACTGGCGTCAAGCTGCTCGCTGAGTTTACCAAGCCCCTGTACCAGCTGATCCAGCTGCTGGTGGCCGTCGCGTGAGGCGTTGTCGACCTGCTTGCTCTGCATCGCGCCTTCGCTGGCATGATTGGCGACATCGCGCACCGAGGTGGACATCTCTTCGATGGCGGTGGCTATCTGGTCGGTTTGTGCCATCAGCGACTGGGCCTCTTCGCCGTTGAGCCGCGCCACTTCCTGGGCGCTGGCGGCCTGCTCCTCAAGGGTGTTGACCGAGACGCGCAGGGCGCCGACCAGCTCTCTTAGGCTCATGGCCATCTGGCGGGCGGCGTGGGTGATCTTGTCGACCTCATTGTCTGTGTCCGGGCTGACCTGCGCAAACGCTTGGGTCAGATCGCCTTCGCCCAGGGCGGTGAGTTGGTGTTGCAGCTGACGCAGCGGGCGCAGGGTCTTAATCAGCACCATAGAGAGCAGCAGGGTGATCAGCAGCACACCGACGGCGGCGACACCGGCGTTGATGCTCAGCAGCTTAAGGCTCTCTTCGTTGAGTTCACGCTTCTTGGCCTGACCAAGCAGGGTCCATTGCCAGCCTGGGATGGTGACGGCGTAGGCGTACATGGGCTGCCCGTCGTGGTTGAGGTATTCGCTCTCCTGTCCGCCACGCTTGGCCTGCTCCAGGCTTAACCCGTCGAGCATCGCCTCGGTCAGTATGGTGCCCGGTTCCTGGTTGGGCTGGGCGATGATGGCGTTGTCTACGTTACGGATCAGGGTGAAGTAGCCAGATTCTTCCAGCTTGAGCTGGTTCATCGAGCGTTGCAGCTCGGTCAGGGCATCTGAGATATCGAAGCCGATATAGAGTATGCCTATGATATCGCCCTGAGGGCCCGTGATGGGGCGGTAGACTGTCATATAGTCTTTGCCGAACAGTCTGGCATAGCCTTCATATTCTTTACCCGCGATCAGGGCGGCGTAGCCCGGGTGTTGCTTACCCAGATAGGTGCCAAGGGCGCGTTTGCCGTCGGCCTTTTTCAGTGAGGTGGAGATACGGATAAAGTCGTCGCCGTCACGCACAAAGACGGTGGCGTTACCGCCGGTAAGGTTAGAGTAGCGATCCACCTTACTTTTGGAGGCGTTGATCTGCTCGCGCTCGTGTACCAGGGCGGGGGTGGGCTTACCCATCACCTTAACGGTTTTGTCCGGCTTAAAGAATTGCCCCGGGTACATGGCTCTGAGCACGTCGGCGTTGCGCCTGGCCAGGCTGAGGAAGCTGTTGTATTCGAGCTCAACCAGATCGGCTGTGTTATGCATCTGTGCCTTAACGGCCGTCTTACCTTTCTCTTCCAGCACGTCGGCGGCGGTGAGATAGGAGACGCTGCTGAGAGTGGCAAAAACAACTATGGTGAGGATCAGGGCGAGGGCGCCTATCTGCTTGGCGATAGTCCAGTTCTTATAATTCATTTTGGTCATCCACCTTATGGTTATACTCCAGCCAATGTAACTAAGGTGGTATGAGATTGTTTTGACGTAGGTCTATTTAAGTAAACGAAAAAATGCTCGCCATGTTGGCAATTAGTCTAAATATGCACTGGATCACTCACCTCACTATGGGCGATCCAGTGCTGCTTAAACATTAGCCGTGCTGAAGCTCGGGCGCGGCCATCGTCTGGCGTTTGCGCATCAGCAGCTGATACATGGTCGGCACCCAGACCAGCGACAACAGGGTGGTCAGTGCCGTACCGCCGGCGATGGCGATGGCAAAGGGGGGCCAGAAGCCGCCGCCTGCGATGATCAGCGGCAGGAAGCCGCCTATGGTGGTGATGGTGGTTGAGCCGATATGGCGGCCACAGCTGCTGACCACTTGGACGATGGCCTCGATACTCGCCTCTCGCCTGTCTGGCATATCCTCAAGCTCGGCCAGGATCACGATGGCGGCATTGATCGCCAGCCCCATCAGGCCCAGCAGGCCGATGATCACGGTAAAGCCGAACGGATAGTTAAACAGGTATACGGCCAGCAGCCCCAGGCCCGCCGACTGCACGGCGCTGAGCAGTATGATGCCGGTGAGGCGGAAGGAGTTGAACGACAACACCACGGTGGCTAGCAGCAAAGTGATCACCAGGACTATGTTCGACAGCAGGTTACCCACCGCCTCGTTACGCTTGGCGCTCTCGCCGCCCACCTCGATACGATATCCGGCGGGCAGGGGGAGGGCGTCGATTCTCGCCTTCGCCTGGTCGAGCACCTGCTGGGGCAGCACGTCGCTCTCCAGATAGGCCTCTATGATGTTGACCCGCTGGCCGTCACGCCGCGGGATGGCGCCCAGGCTGACATCGATACGGCTGCTGGCAAGGGCCGAGAGCGGGATGCCGACGCCATTGTTTGACAGCAGGTTGATCTGCGACAGCTCGGTTTGCTGCTCGCGCATCAGATCTTGGGTACGCACCCTGATGGGCAGGGATTCTGTCTGCTCGAGTATGCTGCCGCCGTTGATGCCCGTGGTGGCCATCTGGATCTGGTTGGCGATGTCTGTGAGGCTCAGGCCGCTCATCTTGCTGGCGTCTTCGTTGATCTGAAACCAGACCTTGGGCGCGCCGGCGCTCAGGGTGGCACGGGTGTGTAGCACGTGCTCTGTGGTGATCAGAATTCGCCGCACCTCATCGCCAATCTCCCTCAGGGTATCCAGGTTGTGGCCATAGATACGCAGCTCCACCGGGGCGTTGAAGGGCGGGCCCTGCTCAAGCTTGCGCACCAGGATCTGCGCCTCGGGAAACTCGCTGTCCAGCTGGGTTTGCAGCCTGGGGATCAACTGGTTGGCGCGCTCGAAGTCGGCGACCTTGATCATCGCCTGGGCATAGTTGGCCGCCCCTTGCTGGCGTTGCAGCAGGTTGTAGTAGAAGGAGGGGGCATTGCCGCCGATCACCCAGTCGAGCCTCTGCATCTCACCTGTGGCCCTGAGTTTGGCATCGATACGACTCACCAGGGCACGGGTGTTGTCTATGCTGGACTGAGGCGCCAGGTGCACCTCTATCTGGAACATGTCTCTGTCTGAGGGCGGAAAGAACTGCTCCGTCATCTGCCCCGAGGCGATGAAGCCGGTTATCGGCAAAATGCCTATCACCACGCCTGCCAGCAGGGGGCGTTTGAGAGCGATATGTAGCGTAGCACTGAAGGCGCGGGCGATGGCGGGGAAGTTGACGCCTCGCTGATACCAATGGCTGGCATCGCCCTCGGCGCCGAAGCGGCCCGCGAAGCCGGCGATCAGCGTATGGGAGATAAGATAGGAGCCCAGCAGAGCGAAGATCACCGAGATGGCGATGCCGCCGACAAATTCTCCCGCCGCCCCCGGCATGAGTATGATGGGGGTAAAGGCCAGCATGGTGGTGATGGTGGAGCCTGCCAGCGGCAACCAGAGGTGTTTGAGGGTCTCGCCCACGGCGCTGATGCGATCCAGCCCCTGACGGCGGCGCTGGGCGATGGCATCGACGATGACGATGGCGTTATCCACCATGATCCCCAGCGCCACCACCAGACCCGTGACCGACATCTGATGAATCGGTAGGCCGACATATTTCATGCAGGCCAGGGTAAACAGAGCGGTCAGCGGCAGCGACAGTGAGACGATCACCGCGTTACGCAGCCCCAGGGTCAGCATGAGCACCACCAGGATGATGATGAAGCCCAGCAGCAGGCTGGCGATGAGGTCGCTCAGGCGGGTAGTGGTGTAGCCCTCCTGGTCGAACAGCCACTGGATCTCCACGTTGGAGGAGAGATCCCCCTGTACCTTCTCGACCACGCGATGCACCTGTTGCAGCCAGAGATCGACCCGGGTGTTGTTGAGCATGCGCGCCGACACCATGATCCCCTGAGCCTGCTCTATTAGGGCGATACTGGTGGCCGGGGTCTTGGGGTGGCGCTGCACGTTGGCTACCTCGCCGAGGCGAATGATCTGACCGTCATCATCTACCTTGAGCGGCACTTGCTTGATGCGGGTGACCGAGTTTAGCTCACCAGAGACCTCTACCAGGGCGCGAAAGGCGTCGTTGGTGATCTCGCCGGCAGATACCTTAGTGTCGGCATTGGCCAGGATCTGAGCGATGGCCGCGGCGCTCAGGCCGATGCGATTGACGTTTTGGGCGTCGATCTGCACCAAGATCTCTTCGGTGGGGGCGCCATAGAGTTTGACAAAGTCGGTGCCTGGGATCAGCCTGAGTTGGCTCTGTAGCTCCTTGGCATAACGGTTGAGGATATCCTGGCGAGGCTCACCGGCCCCTTTCCATACCAGGCCTAAGATGGCGGTATTGGCATAGCCCAGCTGATCGTCGAGCAGGGCATTTTGCGCCCCGGGGGGCAGCAGCGCCTTGGCATCGTTGACCAGATCTCTGGCCCGAGACCAGACGGGATCGGTATCGGTTATCCTGTCTTTGAGCTCAAGCTGGATGACGGAGATCCCCGGACGCGAGGTGGACTGCACCAGCTTGAGTTCTTCTAAGCGTCTGAGCTGGTTTTCCAGCACCTCGGTGACCAGGGCCTCCACTCGCTCCGCCGAGGCGCCGGGATATTGAGTGACCACAGAGGCAAAGCGATTGGTGATGCTGGGATCTTCCATGCGGGGCAGGCTGGTGATGGCGCCCAGGCCCGCCACGATCAGCAGGGCGATGACCAGGCTGGCCAGACGACCATTTTCGACTAAGGCTCTAATCATGACTTACCTCGTCGCCACTTGGGTGGTGAGCGTGACGCGCTCGCCCACCACGACCTTGTGCAGCCCTTGGGTGACAAAGCGTTCATCTTCGCTCACCGCGCCCTGAATAAAGGCCTGATCGCCACGGGTGTAGAGGATCTCTATGTCTCGCCGCTCGATAAGATATTGATCCGGCTCCTGTTCTACCAGCACATAGAGGTTCCACAGGCCGCGCAGGCCGTCGGTGAGTGAGCTGATAGGCACCCAGAAGCCGGCACTATCTACTGTCTTGTTGTAATGCAGGTAGGCCAGCTCGCCGTTGATCACCTTGGCATCTTTGGGGAGGGTCAGGCGTACCGGCACTGTGCGGGTCACCGGGTTGACCTCGGCGCCTATGCCCGCCACGGTAGCGAGGTAGGGCGTTTCTTTCACCGTCAGGGTCAGCTGCTGGCTGTCTTCTAGGGTCTGCGCCAGGCTTACGGGTACGCCGACAATTGCCTGTGGGTTGTTATGTTGGATCAGGGTAAACAGAGGCGCGCCCAGGGCGACCACCTCGCCTAAGTTGTTGTTGCGTTTGGCGATAACACCATCGAAGGGGGCAACCAGAGTGGATTTGGCTATCCTAAGCGCGTTGGCGTCGATGGCGGCGCGCAGTCGCTGCTCGGCCGCCTGTAGGCTGCTGAGTTGTCCCTTGAGTTCATCGAGCTGCTGGGCCGAGGCGTAGCCCTGTTTCTTTAATGCCAGGCTACGCTTGAGTGTACTCTGAGCCAGTTCTTTGTCGGCGCGGTTCTGGGCAAGGCTTGCCTGCAGCTCGCGCTTCTCGGCCTCAAGCAGGGAGGTGTCCAGCTCGGCCAAGAGGTCGCCCTGTTTAACATGATTACCGCTATCGACCGCCAGGTGCTTTATCTTACCCGCCAGCTCGAAGCCGATAGCCGTGGTGTTACCTGCGCGTATGCTGCCGGTAAAGACCTGGGCCGTGTCATAACTGGTAGAGCGTATCAGGCGCTGACTCGAGACCTTGGGAAAGTGTTCGCCGCTGCCTTGGGCACTTTCCGGGGACTGGGCCTGCTGGCAACCGCCGGCCACTAGGCTAAGGCTGCTCCATAACAACACCCTGGCGAGGGATTTGGCGGTAAACATCGTCATACTGATACGCTTCCGTGGTTAACAGTTGGTGAAAAAATCGTTAAACTAGACTTGTTAGTCTAATTTGCAAAAACTGGACTGTCTAGTCTAGTCTAGTTTGTGTATAAATATGTCGTGATATAAATGAAGACCTTATAGGAAGTTTCAATGGTACAAACACCCCTTAGCCGCAGTGAACAGAAGAAGGCGCAGATCTTAAATGCGGCGATAGAGCTCTTCTGTGGGCAAGGATTTCCCAATACCAGCATGGATGAGGTCGCGAAGTTGGCGGGCGTCTCTAAACAGACCGTCTATTCGCATTTTGGCAGCAAGGATGATCTGTTCGTTGCCTCTATCGAATCTAAGTGTGTCGTGCATCAGGTCACGGCCGAGTTGTTTACCAGCCCGGAGCAACCCGAGCAGGCGCTGCTACATTTCGGTAACTATTTTGGTGAGATGATCGTCTCGCCCGAGGCGATCGAGGTATTTAAGACCTGTGTCGCCCAGGCCGATACCCACCCGGAAATATCGGCGCTGTTTTTTAATGCCGGGCCTGAGTTTTTATTGAACCTTTTAGAAGACTATTTCGCCCAGGTGGAGAAGCTAGGTCAGTATCATTTTGGCGATCTGCGCAATGCCTCGGTTAGGCTATGTATGATGCTGTTTGGCGAGATGCGCCTGAAACAAGAGCTAGGCTTGCCGGTCGATGATTTAGTTGCAAGGCGCACCGCCTATATTAAAGATACCGTGAGTATGTTTTTGCGCGCCTATCGTTGTTAATGCTGGCCACAGTAGAAGTGTGAGGGGAAAGCTTAAATAAGGAGCTTAAGCCAAGAGCTTGGGCAAAAACCTTTAAGCAAAAACTTTGAGCAAAGCCTGAGTAAAGAGTGATCTTTTAGCCCGTTTCATCGTACTAAGCTTTAACCTATTAAGTTGAAGATTGTTAATTGGCCTGAAGGGATAACATCCAAGCCGGTCAATATTTTAGTCGGTCTGAGTATTCCCTAGGGAGAGGGTATGAAGCATAGCCTTACATTTTTATTAAAGATTAACGCGTTGGCTTTAGCGTTTGCCAGCCTGGCCCCCATCGCTGCCGAGGCGGCCCAAGGCGGACAGCGACATCAATCGCCGCTGACCCTGTCGGTTTCGCGTATCGGTGTCGGTGAGGCCGATGTCGGTGACGGCGGCTTGGCGTTGCAGCGCGATACCTGGCTTTTTGGGGCGAAGACCAGCTTTGCTCTAAACAGGCAATGGTCGCTCAGTGCCAGCATTGGTTACGAAAGGCTGGATTATGATTGGAGCGGCCGCGGCTCGCTACTGAATGGTAATCTTGCCCCCTGGTCTAACGTAGACAGATATGGTGTGGGTGTGGGGCTCAGCTATCGCCCCAACGATCGTTGGCTGTTCCTGCTGGCGCCTAAGCTGCAATATGCCTACGCCGATGGCGCCTCGGCGTCTAATGCCCAAAGCTATGGTGTGGTGGCATCAGGCATGTATCGCTTCAATGGCGGCAACATGTTGGGGCTTGGGGTGGCCTACCTGAATGATATCTCCGAGGTGCGCACCTTGCCTTATCTGGCGGTGAACTGGCAGATAACCGACAAGCTGAAGCTGGCTAACCCCTTCTCGGCGGGCTTTAGCGGCCCCGCCGGCCTGGAGCTGAGTTACCAGTGGTATGACACGCTCGATGTGGGCGTTGGCAGCTCTAAGCGTACCAAGCGTTTTCTGGTGGAAGATGAGGATGTGACGCTGGAGATCGACGAGTGGGTCGGCTTTGTCAGGGCGGGCTGGCAGGCAAGCGAGCCATTGAAGTTCGACGCTTACCTGGGGTATTTTTTCAGCGGCGAGCTAGAACTCTCCTCGCCGAAAACAAAGGTGTCGCTTGAGGATCAGCTGGCACTGGCATTTTCCGCCCAGTATCGATTCTAAGATGCTGCTAATGAATCAGAAAATGTGTTGAATCAGAAAGTGCGATGAATAAGAAAATGTGATGCATACAAAAATGGCCTGAACATTCCGTCAGGCCATTTTTTTATGATTCTTCATTAAGCTGTCATTTAGCTTTCAGTTAGCTATCGGTTAGCTTCAGCTATTGTTTATTCGCCTAGCATTGCCCGCTTGAGGCTCTTCTGCGCTGGCTTATCGCCTAGCCAGATCTTCAGCAGCGCCTGGCGAAAGGCTTCGCCCTCAACCGTGGCCTGTTTTTCGCCGTTCTTATAGGCGGTGACGCCGAGATCTTTGGTCGCCTCCAGGGTAAATTGATCCCCTTCGATGATCGGCGCCGAGAAGAGGGCCATGAAGGCATCTATCTGGGGCTGAATCGCCTGAGGCTCGCCGCCTGTGGCGTCATTGAAGCCGTCGATGATCGCATCTTGCATCTTCTCTGAGGTGATCATGCCCGAGACGATATTTAAGCGAATCGCTACGCTCGGTGCCTGGAGCACGCTATCGAGGGTTTGGCTTGGGCTGGTGGTGTACAAGCTACCCACATAGAGATCCATGAAAAACTTGCTGCGAATGCCGGCGCCGTTGAGGGCCAAAGGCTGTCCGCTTAGGTTTACCTCGTCGGCGAGTGGCACGTCGGCCAGGATGTTGGCGGCCAGTGGAGCACTGACCACGGCGGTCATCAGGAGTAGTTGGCGTAGGAGGGACTTCATATAACCTCTTATCAATATTGTAATCGTTGGACTAGCCGCGTTTACCTAGCTGATATTGACCGCTCTGGTGGAAAAGCGCCGCCTGTTTCTTCTTAGGGGCGATCAGCAGTGGGCCGTCATCGAAGAAGAGAAAACACTTCCAGTTACGCACGAAGATGTCCCAGCGGGTCTCAATAATCTGGTACTTGTCGTAGCAGAAATAGACCTGAATATCATCACTCCAATCGAAGTGGCCCTGAAACAGCTCGGGCAGGGCGGGGGAGTCGCTGTCCCAGGCGCTTTGCCAGTGATCGGTTTCCTGCCAGGCATCGCCCTTGGCAGCCCAGTCGCCTTTGGTAAATTGCTCGCTGCGGCTGCTCTTGTTGCTCACCCACTGATTCCACACCGTCATGGATGATTTTTGATCCAGGGGCTTGATGCAGGCCTTGTCTTCATCTGTGACAGGAAGATCTTTATGGTTAAAGATCCATTTGCGTTTGTATTGTTCGAGTGGGATATAGGTGTGCGCCACAGGGCCTCGCTATCGGCAGTAAGTTGTTAACGCCCGACATTATACGGCCTGCCACCGGGCAAGGGAAACAGCGCCGCAGGATAATTGAACCTTTGGCGCCTAAATATTCCTTAGGGCTTTATTTGCTTGAGATAGTTAAGCGCCGCCTGATTATGCTCATCCAGCATGAGGACGTTTTCGAAACAGGAGGCGGCGCCGTCGATTTGACCCGTCTGGGCCAGAAATATCCCTAATTTCAACATGACAGGAATGTCCTGCGGGTACTTGTCCAGGTAGTCCAGGTAGATACCCAGTGCCGCCTAAGGATCGCCACTCAAGTTCAGCGCATGGGCATATTGCGGCAGATATTCGTCGCTGTAGGCGATTATCTTGGCATAGTGCTCTAGGGCCAGCGGCAGTTGGTTGAGTTTCAAACGGCATTGTTGCCTAAATCGAATTGAACCATTTTGCTCATCTGCGATCTGATCGTGAAAGCTTACAATCAGGTCACATCATGGGCACAGCCAAGGGCACAGCCAAGGGCAAAATCACCAACTGGAAGCAATACAATCAAGCCTTAACTCAAAGAGGTTCGTTAACCTTTTGGATGGACGATGCTGCTATCAAGTACTGGTACAATCAACACCCTTCTGGGCGCAGAGGCCGAAGCAATACGTACAGTGACTCAGCCATCAGCACAGCACTCATGATGAAGGGTGTGTTTAAGTTACCTCTGCGTGCCCTGGAAGGCTTCATCAACTCGATATTTCGGCTGATGGATGTCGACCTTAAGTCGCCCGACTATAGCTGTATCAGCAAGCGAGCTAAAACGGTTGAGGTCAACTACCGCCTACGCTGTAAGGGACCTGCCAGACATATTGTGATTGATGCGACAGGGCTGAAGGTCTTCGGTGAAGGAGAGTGGAAAATCCGTAAGCATGGTAAGGAAAAACGGCGTATATGGCGCAAGGTGTACTTGGCCGTTGATGCCGATACTCATGAGATAGTGAGCGCGGTCGCATCGCTGGATAACGTGCATGACTGTGAAGCACTCCCTACGCTCATTAACCCACTTCGTCGCAAGATAATGCAAGTCTCTGCCGATGGAGCCTATGATACAAAGCATTGCTACGCAGTACTTCAGCGAAAAGGCATTACAGCCACCATACCGCCAAGAAAGAATGCAGGATATTGGCGTGGTGAGCATCCACGAAACAAGGCCGTAGATGCGCTTAAAACGGGTCAGTTAACATCGTGGAAGCATGATTGTGGCTATCATGAGCGGTCGCTGTCAGAAACAGCTATGTATCGCTATAAGCAACTCATCAACGGCAAACTGAGCCTGCGTGATCACAACGCTCAAGTCGGTGAGGGGTTGCTGCGTTGAACAAAATAAGCAGGCTAGGTATGCCTGTTCGTCAGGTAACTGGATAAATCACAGAAGAGCGCAGGGCTACTAGGGAAACTGCGAACAAGTCCTGCAATTTAGGTATAGAGCGAGGTTTTGAGCGGCCCGCCTGATTTTTGAACGCTAAGTGTTCAATTTTGGCCAACATACTGCCGTTTTACGCCGAATTTCGACCTAATTCCAGGCTGTTCCCGGATTTCAGACAGATCTTGGCTGTCGTCGTAACATCTGGTCTACTTTAAACAGGTTCGCCAAGGTGAATAGCATGGCTAACTGTGAGTCATTTTTCGTCAGCCC
>NZ_JAKEVJ010000096.1:0-15929 GCF_022398425.1 Shewanella sp. Isolate7
TAAAGTGGATAGATGCTAGGCACAGTTTGCAGCGAATGGCCCTAGTCCTTCGCAAGAACTGTAACGCAGCAAATACCGCTGTAAGCCTCGCCCTGCGGGGCTTTGATAGCAACACCATTTCGGCGTTATTCAACTTCAGCAGGCCTCGGCATGCCCTCAGTTGAATGCCTTGAACTGTCGCTGCTATCAAAGCCAGAGCTGTGCGACGACTTGTTCGCACCTTCCCTAAAAATCCTGCTTTGTTCTCAAGCGTTTTTCCTGCGCTATTTCTGATCACATGTTTACTGTGATTGGTATTACGCGTTAACAGAAAGATGTCAGACGAAAAATAGCCACAAAAAAGGGAAGCATTCGCTTCCCCTTTTTATCACAGTCTTTAAAAAACCGTCTTTAATAACAGCTAAGCAATTACTTGTACTTGCGCATCACCAGGGTGGCATTGGTACCACCGAAGCCGAAGCTGTTGCTCATGATAGTGTTTAGCTCGGCATCACGATATTCAGTCACGATAGGCATACCTTGAGCCTTCTCATCAAGATTATCGATGTTGATGCTCGGTGCGATGAAGCTGTTCTCCATCATGATAAGGCTATAGATAGCCTCATGCACACCCGCAGCGCCCAGCGCGTGACCGGTCAGCGACTTGGTCGATGCGATAGCAGGCAGATTGTCACCGAAGGTCTCGGCCAATGCTTCCAGCTCACGCATGTCACCAACAGGCGTTGAAGTACCATGGGTGTTGATGTAATCGATTGGCGTGTCGACATCTTCTAGAGCCATCTTCATACAACGCACCGCACCTTCACCCGATGGCGCAACCATGTCGTAACCATCTGAAGAAGCACCGTAGCCGATCACTTCGGCGTAGATCTTAGCGCCACGAGCAAGTGCATGCTCTAGCTCTTCGACAACCACGATACCGCCGCCACCAGAGATAACGAAACCATCACGGTCCGCATCATAGGTACGAGAAGCCTTCTCTGGGCAGTCGTTGTACTTAGTCGACAGTGCGCCCATGGCGTCGAAGCCCATGGTCAGGGTCCAATCCACCTCTTCGGCACCACCGGCGAAGACCATGTCTTGTTTACCCATCTGAATCAACTCGACCGCATGGCCGATACAGTGAGCACTGGTGGCACAAGCAGAACTGATAGAATAGTTCATACCCTTGATCTTAAATGGCGTGGCCAAACAGGCGCTGGTAGTGCTCGACATGATGCGTGGCACGATATAAGGGCCTACGCGCTTCACACCTTTCTCACGCAGGGTATCGGCCGCCTGAACCTGGTTAGCCGATGACGCGCCGCCAGTACCGGCAATGATACCGACGCGGTGATTTGAATATTGTTCTTCGGTGAGGCCTGCATCGGCTATCGCTTGCTCCATGGCAATATAAGCGTATGCGGCTGCATCACCCATAAAACGTAATGCTTTACGGTCGATATGCTCTTTAGGGTCTAACTTAATGTCGCCCCAAACATGGCTACGAAGCTTCATTTCTTCAAACTGATCTGAGTGGGTAATACCACTGCGACCCGCTTTGAGTGACTCGGTGACTTCTTGCTTGTTGTTACCGATACTTGACACTATGCCAAGGCCGGTGATCACGACTCTTTTCATTATTTACTATCCATTCCGTACGTCTAGTACCAATTTAGCTGCGCCAATAGTATCGCTTTTACTGCATTTAAGTGGTCAGCTTTCCATAAAGGCAGGTAAAATAATGCCTAATATCCCCTTGAGAGTAAATTCATTGGCTACCGAACACCCGAATAACGCACAAAATAGTGACAAAATGCCTAAATTCGAAGAAATTTTCAGTCATTTATCGGCGATAACGGGTCAAAACACTCCCCAGATTATCGCCCTACTCCCAAGATGTGGCGCCAACTGGCCGGTGGCACTGCTAACAGAACGATCGAAACAAACCCATCCTAAACAGCCTGTTCATCTTCACCTGTTTGCCCAGCATCAGGCGCCTTGGCTGCTCGCTCTTGCCAACTGCGACGCCTTCACCTCATCAGCCAGAGAGCAAATTAAGGTGATTGCCGAGGCCCAAGTGTCCGGTTGTCACAGGGTAAAACTAGCAAGTACCCAGCTCATTATAGACATTCACCTGGGCGAGCCGCTCTCGCAGCTCAAGGCCTTGCTCGCCCCGAGCCAGCCAAGTCAAGCCATCCATAGCTGGCTGGTCGACAAAGAGGCCCTGGATCAGGCCATTATCTGGCAGATGGCACGCCTCAGCCAGGATAACGCCAATGTGCTGCTAGCCGATGCAAAACTTTCCGATGAAAAACGCTCGGATGTGCGACTTGCTAACCCCGGTAATATAAGCGCGGATAACGCCTCACCGAGCACAGACTCAAATCATAAACCGGCCACAGCTAGCGTAAACGAGCTGACCGAGCGCGTCACCAAGGCGGGATTTACCTGCTATCGTCTTAACCTATCTGCCAAAGATGACCGCTTGATGACTCTGGCAGATAAGCCGAGCAAAGCATCAATGGATATCGCCATGCAGGAGCGTCGGGCCCTGAGGCGTCAACAAAGCGATGGAATGGCCTTCAATCCCCTGCATCAAGGATATGCGGGAGATACCGCCATCATAGGTGGCGGGGTAGCCAGTGCGAATTTAGCACTCTCTCTGGCCGAGCGCGACAAGTCGGTAAGCCTCTTCTGTATGGATAAGGCGCCCGGCGAGCAAGCCTCGGGCAACAAACAGGGCGCCATCTATCCACTGCTCACGCCCGAGCACGGCAGCCTGAGCCACTACTTCTTACAAGGCCATCTCTTTAGCCGCCAGCGCATCGCTCACTTGGTCGATGCCGGCCACGAGATCCCCCATGACTTTTGCGGTGTGTTACAGACAGGTCATGATGAACGCAGCCATAAGCGCCTGGCTAAGATCATCAATGCCCAGCCCTGGGCTGACTCTATCGCTCAGGCCGTCGACGCCACAGAGGCTACGGCGCTTGCCGGCGTCACCATAGAACATGAGGGGATCTACTACCCGCTCGGTGGCTGGGTATCGCCCCAGGCATTTACCCGCGCGGCCATCAGCCAGGCCGAGCAGCTCGGTAAGCAGAGCACACACTACCAATGCCAGATCACAGCTATTCGGTTCGAAGATCAGCAATGGTATCTGAGCGCTGTGCAGCAAGGTCAGAGGCAAGAATTTGGCCCCTTTGCCAACCTAGTGCTGGCCAATGGCCGTCACCTGACCGACTTTTCGCAAACGGCCCACTTACCCATCAGCGGTTTTCGCGGCCAGGTCAGCCATATCCCGGCAAGAGCACCGCTTGCCGATCTCAAGACGGTGCTCTGCGCCCACGGCTACCTCACGCCCGCCCACGACAGGCTGCACTGTACAGGTGCCAGCTATGTGAAAGACGCCAGTAATCTCGACTACAGCGCGGTGGAACAAGTAGAGAACCTAGATAAGATCCGCACCAGCTACGGCGGAGACTGGACCAAGGCCGTGGACATCACAGGCCATAGCGCTCGCGTAGGCGTGCGCATGGTGACTAGGGATCACGCCCCCATTATGGGCTGTGCCCCCGATTTCGAGGCGATATCGGCAGCCTACGGCGAGCACCAGCATACCAAAGAGAGTGCCAAATATTGGCAGGCTACAACTGCTCCTGTGCATCATGGTCTGTATATTCTCGGCGGACTCGGCTCCCGCGGTCTCACCTCGGGTCCATTGGCTGCAGAGATCTTAGCCGCTCAGCTTTGCGGCGAACTGCTACCAGCCACGAATGATATATTAACCCTGCTCAACCCCAATCGTATGTGGATGAGAAAGCTTATCAAGGGTAAGGCGCTGTAAGAGGGTGTGATACCAATCGTAATAAATAATTGATCATGCTAGCTTGTTAAAACGCTCGATAACTGTATTAGTATTTTTAATTGTAGAATAACTACTTATCTAAAAATCCTGCTTTGTTCTCAAGCGTTTTTCCTGCGCTATTTCTGATCACATGTTTACTGTGATTGATATGAGACAGGATTAAAACCTCGCCCGTTTAGCAAGCAAAAGACGATGGTCACTCCTTGGGATGATTAACTAACTAGCCACCAGATAACAAAACGCCGACTCATTGAGTCGGCGTTTTCATTGTATAAATAAGGCTAAGACTTTACCTTGACGCGATTGTTGGTGTCTCTGCTGGCCCGAATGAGCTCATCGCCTGCAAGGTGTTCGCCCTTCGCCAGCCTGTCATAAAGCAACACATTAACCGAGGAGGCCAGATTCATACAGCCCACGGTTGGAACATAGACCACCTCATCGGCACGATCGATAAGCGCCTGATCTAGGGTGCCGTCTTCTGGGCCAAAGAGATAGATGGCTTTCTCTGGATGATTAAACGCCGGCAGCGGCGTGGCGCCTTCCACCAGGTCGACACAGATCACCTTAGTATCGACATCGAGCTCATCCAGCAATGACTCGACCCCTTTTAGCGGAATATGCTGACTCACCCGCTTGGTGTCTGTGTTGTACTGCTCGCCCCTGTGCTGTGCGGCCAGCGCATAACGCTTGCCCGTGTATCGCACCTCATCGGCACGATAACAGCCGGCGGCGCGCATCACGCCGCCCACGTTGGTAGGGCTCTTGGGATTTTGCAGCCCGATAATCGCCTTGCTTGTGTTAGCCATGACTAGGCGCTTGCCACCTGAGCCATCTTCTCGCGCAGTTCATTCCAGGCGTTGACCACCAGGGCAAGGTCGGCAGGTTCCAGTTCAGACTTGGCCGTCTCCAAACAGGCCTGCATCTTAGTATCCAGCGCCTGGTAATCCTGAGACTCTTCCACTTCGAGTTCAGACAGGACTACGGCAACATGGCCCTGCAGGTAACCGCTGGCGAAGAGTTGATCGTCATCACCGCCTGTAACCTTGGTGGCGATCCACTCGTCTAATGCTTGCTCATACTGCTCTAACATTACGTCTCCAATTATCATTTCGCTACTCAGGTTGGCTGACTAAATCTGGGCTGACTAAATCTGGGTTGATTAAGTCAGGATTAGCCACCTGATACATCACATAATCGTGGTAGCCGGTCACGACTTTATAATAACCACATAATTCGCTGTCTAACTCTGGGTCGCCACTATCCACAATTAAGGGCCGACCTTCAAGTGCTTTTAACTTAGTTTTTGTCGCCAGGATAATAATATTTTCTTTACCGACCTGACGAATCAGCGCGGGCGACAGCTGCTGGTTGCCCCGCCCCAGGATATGCCCTTGCCCGCCGATCAGGGTGATCACTAACTTACACTGACGATTGGCAGTCAGCTCGAGCAGCGACTGAGCACTCATATCGCTGGCAACAAGCTCGCCCTCCTCGATCAAGTCCACCCCCAGCAGGGTGTTATCGAGTCCAAGCTCCTCCATCACGGCCGCGACCGTGCTACCTGAGCCCATGATGGCAAGCCCATCGTCTATCTGCTCGATCGCCTCGGCGGCAATATCCGCCAGCACCAACTCATCGACCTCTTTACCGCCCATCTTAACGGCCTGAATGTAGCGTGGCTCAGCAGGCACCTGCATCTCGCCGAATCGGCGCGCCCGCACCCCCCCTTGCCTGAAAGCCACCTCGTCGATATCCATCACATCGGCCGACATCAGGCTCACCAGAGCCCCCTCGAGCAGTAGTTTGACTACCATACCCGAGGCGTGGGGCGTAATGCCGTAGACGCCTGAGTGAATCTTCACCCCGGCAGGCACCCCCAGCACAGGCTGAGCCTCATCGATGACCTCAAACAGGTCCCGCGCCGTACCGTCACCACCGGCAAACAACAAGAGATCCACACCCGCTTGTTGCAGCGCCGCTGCGGCAGCCTGGGTATCGCTGGCCGCCGTCGTCTCGCCCGCCTGATAGACCACCCGATGCTTAAACCCCAGCTGATCGGCCAAATCGGCCCCCATGGCACCGGAGGCGGTAACGATAGTGATCTTTTGCTGATAGGGTTTAATCACCTCGAGCGCCTGCGCCATTCGCAGGTGCGCCTTGGGCTCGGCGCCGCGAGCGATAGCCTCCTGCGCCACACCATCGCTGCCCTTGAGGGCCACGCTGCCCCCAAGGCCTGCCAGAGGATTGATGATCACGCCGAGGCGAAATGTCTGTTTCATGGATATTTCCTTATCATCTCTTATTGTTTTACCGCTTCACGCGCCTTAGGGATTAGGAGTACCGCGAGCATAGACAGCAATGCACAAACCGCGGCCACCAACCAACTGAGCCAGGCCTGAGAGCCATCGCCCCAGATGAAGCCACACAGCCAGGTACCCAAGGCACCACCGACGCCGAAACTCAGGCTGGCATAGAGCGCCTGCCCCTTGCTGCGATGACGCACGTCGAATCTTTGATGCACGAACTGAATCGAGGCCGCATGCACTAAGCCAAAGGTGAAGGCGTGCAGCAACTGACTAACCCCAAGCCAGATCATGCTACTGGCACAAAAGGCCATCAGCAGCCAGCGCACCGCCGTGAAGCCGATAGAGACCACCAGCAAGGCGCTGACCCCGTAGCGCCCGAGCAGTCTTGGCGCAAACATGAACATCACTATCTCGGCCAGCACCCCAAGGGCGACATAGATGCCGGCACTGGACTCGCTATAGCCTACCTGTTTTAGATAGAGCACAAAGAAACCATAAAATGGCCCGGCGCTCATCTGCAGTAACATAGCCGACAGCAAAAACCAGATGATGCCAGCATCTAACTTGAGCGGCATAACCACTTGGCTGTTATCGACTTTTACCCGGGTGCTTGGCAGAGATAAGGCGCAGCCCAGCAAGCCCAGGAACAAGGCGAGGCCCACAAAGGGTAAGATCTCTGTGCCGAACTGGCTAATGGCGAAGCCCACGCTCACCACGAAGACAAGGTAGCCTAGGCTACCAAAACTGCGGATCTTGCCATACCCCCCCGTGTTCTCCCCAAGGGTCTCAAGGGTGATCACCTCGAGCTGGGCCAAAATCGCATTCCAGAAAAAGGTATAGATGCTGAGACTAATCGATAAGTAGAGAAATCCGCCGTGATAGAAGAAGGTCATGAAGGTCACCGCCGAACAGGCAGCCCCCATCTTAACCAGCTGACCCCGCATGCCTGTTCTATCGGCCACCATGGCCCAGATATTGGGCGCTATGATGCGGGTCGCCATCAAGATGGCGAGCAGGAAACCTATCTGCTGAGCATCGAACCCTCTGTGCTCGAAGAAGACTCCAAGGTAAGGCACCAGCACGCCGAGGATCGCGAAGAAGAAAAAGTAACAGGCGCTGATCCAATGTAATTGCTGCTGTGCTGCTGACGACTCGCTGTTGGGTGTCATGCTGGAAGGAAACTTAATGTTGGACGACATTTGTGTAGGGCTATTCCTAGCAGGGTTATTATCCGCTCTCGATATTGTTGGGAGCGATTTATTTTAATGAGTACTTATTTTTAATTTATTGTGAGTGGCTTCTGCTACTGGCCGAAGCTTATTTATACTGGCTCGACCCCATGGCATTGTGGGCCCCATAAAAGAAGGCACATTACTGTGCCCTCTTACTCGCTTTAGATTGCGCCTTACTTCATCCCAATCACAGGGGTGATACTCTCAACACTCATGTTTTGTGCCCTGTGTCTGAGAAGATGATCCATCAAGACGATGGCCAACATGGCCTCGGCAATCGGCACGGCGCGAATGCCTACGCAGGGGTCGTGACGCCCCTTAGTGACCACCTCTGAGCGCTCGCCCTGCACCGTCATGCTCTCTCCCGGCACGCTAATGCTGGAAGTCGGCTTCATGGCGATATGCGCGACAATTGGCTGACCCGATGAGATCCCACCGAGAATGCCACCGGCATGGTTAGAGGCAAAGCCCTCTGGCGACATAAGATCCCTGTGCTCAGATCCCTTCTGATTGACTACGGCAAAACCATCACCAATCTCAACCCCCTTAACGGCGTTAATCCCCATCAAGGCATGGGCAATATCGGCATCGAGACGATCGAATACGGGCTCGCCGAGTCCCACAGGCACATTGGTCGCCACTACAGACACCTTGGCACCGATAGAATCACCGCTCTTTTTCAGCTCGCGCATATACTCGTCGAGCTGCTCGAGCTTACTGGCATCAGGGAAGAAGAAGGCATTTTGCTCTACCTGGTCGAAATCCAGGGTCTCGGCGCAAATAGGGCCGAGCTGAGACAGATAACCTTTAATCTCTATACCATGCACCTGCTTAAGGTATTTCTTCGCCACAGCGCCGGCCGCTACGCGCATAGCGGTTTCCCGCGCAGAGGAACGACCGCCACCGCGATAGTCTCGCAGACCATATTTTTGCTGGTAGGTATAGTCGGCGTGGCCCGGGCGGAACTGATCTTTGATGTTGGAGTAATCCTGGCTACGCTGGTCGGTATTTTCGATCACCAAGCCGATGGAAGTCCCTGTGGTCTGTCCCTCAAATATGCCTGAGAGTATCTTCACCTGATCGGGCTCACGCCTGGCAGTGGTATAGCGCGAGGTGCCGGGACGGCGCCTGTCGAGATCATGTTGCATATCGGCTTCATCAATCGCCAGACCCGGAGGACAACCATCGATAATGCATCCCAGGGCCTTACCATGGCTCTCACCAAACGTCGTCACCACAAAATTTTGACCGATACTGTTACCCGACATTCGCTTACTTCACCTCTACTTAATTATTTGACCCCAGCATAACCCAAAGCCGCCAGTGGCTATATTCCTAAATCGGCTTAGTCATGCTAAGCCGATAAACCATTTAGCCGACAACACAGTTAGCCGACACTACATTATTCACTATCTTTGTAGATGGCGAAAAGTGATTCATTTTCAACTAACTGATCGCGAGTGAGCACAAACACGCCGTCGCCACCATGTTCGAAGTTACCCCAGGTAAATGGCACCTCGGGGAACTGTTCGATGAGGTGCACCATAGAGTTACCCACCTCGACCACTAGCAGACCATCTTGCGTCAGGTAGTCGGCCGCATTGGCTAGGATGCGTTTCGTCAGGTCCAGGCCGTCGCGCCCCGAGGCTAACCCAAGCTCTGGCTCGTGATGATATTCGTCAGGCATGTCACCGATATCTTCGGCATCCACATAAGGCGGATTGGAAACGATAAGATCGTACTGCGGCCCCTTAGGGATGGCGGCAAACAAATTAGACTCGATAGGGAAAACCCTGTCCATCACGCCTAAGGATTCAACGTTGATCTGCGCCACTTCCAGCGCGTCACTGCTGATATCGATAGCATCGACCTCGGCATCTTCAAACTCATAGGCACAGGCGATGGCAATGCAGGCGCTACCGGTACAGAGATCTAAGATACGGTCTACCGGCTTGTTATAGAGCCAAGGGCTGAAACGGTTAGCGATCATCTCGGCAATGGGCGAGCGCGGCACCAACACCCTTTCATCCACATAAAACTCGAGGCCGGCAAAGAAGGCGCGGTTGGTCAAATAAGGCACGGGCAGACGCTCACGTACCCGGCGAATGATGAGTTCGACAATCTTATGCTTTTCGCTACTGGTCAGATTGCTATGGATCACCTGCTGGCCAATCTCTTCTGGCAGATGCAGCGCATGGAATACGAGAGCGATGGCTTCATCCCAAGCGTTATCGGTACCATGACCATAGTAGATATTGGCATCGTTAAAGCGGCTCACCGCCCAACGTAACATATCGCCGATTGTACGTAATTCCGTCACGGCTTCATCAACAAAAATCTTGTCCAAAACTGGCTCCCGCTAGATAGTTCCGCCTCATTGTAACTGAACTCTATTCATATGGCATCGGATTCAATAAAATAGCGCCATGAATAAAGAAAATGATGATGAATTGGCGCTTTTTTCGGCGTTAACCAAAGGGATAAAGCCGCTTAAACAGGATAAGCGTCATTTCTCCGCGCCGCAAAAACCTAAGCGTGAGCTGGAAGTCGCGACCACTCAGCTACACGCCGACAGCTATTTTTCCGACACCTATCAGCCCTTGCTGCCACTAGAAGGCGCCATGCGCTGGGCCAGAGAAGATGTAGACAGTCACGAGCTTAAGCGGCTCAGGCGCGGCGACTATCAGCCGGATCTGCTGCTGGATCTACACGGCATGCGCCAAACCGAGGCCAAACTGGAACTTGCGGCCCTGATTCAGGCCTGTGTTAAGCAGCACAGCCAATGCTGCTGCGTCATGCACGGTCATGGCACCGGGATATTAAAGCAGAATCTTCCCATGTGGCTGGCACAGCATCCGCAGGTTAAGGCTTTCCACAAGGCGCCAAAGGAATGGGGCGGCGATGCGGCGCTTTTGGTCTTAGTCGAGGTGGGTGAGTTCCCTAGCTGGGAGTAATCCTATTTTCGATTGAGGGTGATAGCGATCCCCCATCAGAATTGACAAGCGCTGCAACCGGCCTAGAGGTCGGCATTAGCTCTCATCTTTGGGCGCAAATAGATATCAAAAAGGACGCCGAGGCGTCCTTTTTCTATGGTTAACTTGTATTCTAACCTTTTATTCTGATTTAGCTCACCGTATGAGGGGTATGCTGCCAGCTCAGGGAGCCCCGCTCGCCATGACGGTCGATAAGGGTCACACCAGAGGTCGCAAACAGCGGCGGCTCGATGCCGGGTACCAACTCGCTCACCATATAACCCAGCAGCGGCATGTGGGCAATCACTAACACATTATCCGCCTTATATTGTTCGGCGTAGGCCAAGGTGAGATCGGCGGCCAGGGTCGGCTCGGCCGAAGGGGTCAGCTCATCTAATACCAGCCACTTTCTCGGTTCGGGGAAGTGCTTACTCACTTCCTGCCATGTTTGCTGCGCACGCAGATAGGGACTCACCAACACAAGATCGAACTCAGTCACATCACGGGCCAGCCAATTACTCATCAATTCAGTCTGATAACGGCCGATTTCTGTCAGTACACGTTCTCGATCTGAGTGGGCGTGATAACCCGCCTCACCATGTCGCATCAAATATAGCTTCATACTACTCTCGCTATGATTATTCTTGTTCTACTATGAATTGTAGCGTTAAAGTTCGGCGCAACAAACCTTAACCCTGTTATTAATTAGTCGAATAATGGATAAGATATTTGCCAAAGTCTTTTTTGAGGCTCAATATGTAGTCTTACCGCTTTAGTCGCCTAAACTCCGATGAATATCATACGTTTGTCCAGCATAAGGATGGAGCCAGCCATTGCAAACATCTATGCCAATCACTAAAAGCCCCAACGATCATCGCCAGTATCAATATCTGCAGCTGGACAATGGGCTACGTGTATTGCTAGTGGAAGATCTCCAGGCCCAGCAGGCCGCCGCGTCTATGGCGGTTAACGTTGGCCATTTTGACGATCCCGCCTCACGGCCCGGTATGGCGCATTTCCTCGAGCATATGCTGTTTCTGGGCACGGAGAAATACCCCAAGTCTGGCGAATATCATGCCTTCATCAATCAGCATGGCGGCAGCAATAATGCCTGGACAGGCACAGAGCAGACTAACTTCTTCTTTGCCATCGACGCCGAGGTGTTCGAAGAGTCTCTGGATAGATTTAGCCAGTTTTTTATCGCCCCCTGCTTCGATCTGGAACTGGTCGACAGAGAGCGCCACGCCATCGA
The DNA here is from genome assembly GCF_022398425.1 of Shewanella sp. Isolate7. Classification (NCBI taxonomy): domain Bacteria; kingdom Pseudomonadati; phylum Pseudomonadota; class Gammaproteobacteria; order Alteromonadales; family Shewanellaceae; genus Shewanella; species Shewanella sp. Isolate7. Next base: position 11,613 of record NZ_JAKEVJ010000096.1, read on the forward strand.
GTCAGAATTTAGCCTCAAGCTCAAAGATGATATTCGCCGCACCTACCAGGTCCAAAAGGAAACCGTAAACCCGGCGCATCCCTTTTCTAAATTCTCGGTCGGGAATCTCAAGACCTTAGACGGCGATGAGAAAACCCTTAGGCAAGAGCTGCTGGATTTCTATCATACTCATTACAGTGCCAACCTGATGACCCTGTGTCTGGTTGCCCCCTTGCCACTGAGCGAGCTTTTATCCCTGGCCAAGAGCTATTTTGCGCCGATTCAAAACCGTGCGCTGACAAAGCAATACCCCAAGGTAGCCATCTATGAAGCGGCCCAACTTGGCCAGCAGATCAACATAGTGCCGCTAAAAGAGCAGCGCCGCGTGGCGATCACCTTTCCCCTGCCCGCCATCGACCGCTTCTATAAGCGCAAGCCGCTGACCTTTATCAGTCATCTGTTGGGTTATGAGGGTAAGGGAAGCCTGCTGAGTCACCTCAAGGAACAAGGGCTGGCCATCAATCTCTCGGCCGGTGGTGGCGTCAATGGTTATAACTTTAAAGACTATAACATCAGCATTCAGCTGACCGAAAAAGGCCTGCTACAACTCGATGATGTGATTCAGGCGAGCTTCGAATACCTTAAACTGATTAAAACCCAGGGCATGCAGGCCTGGCGATATCAAGAGCGCGCCAATCTGCTAAAGCTTGCCTTTAAATATCAGGAACAGATCAAACCGCTGGATCTGGCCAGTCACCTCAGCATCAACATGCACCACTATGAGGTAGCCGATCTCATCTATGGCGATTATCGCATGGATGGTTTGGACGTCACTCAAGTTACCGAACTGCTGGATCTAATGAGTCCGGACAATCTACGTATCCAGCTTATCTCGCCCGACTTAGACACAGAAAAGCAGGCTGCCTGGTACCACTCCCCCTATCAGATGAAGCCCATAGATAAACAACGGCTTCATCCGTGGCGTGACCCTGATGTCAGAGAGGCACTAAAACTACCGGACCCCAACCCCTTTATTATCGAGGATTCGATAGCCAGGGATGTTAAGAGTGACCATCCGGTGCCTGTCGTCGTCTGCCAGGAAACCGGCTACCGCATCTGGCATAAGAAAGATGATGAATTTAATGTCCCCAAGGGACATATGTACCTGTCCCTCGATTCACATCAGGCGGCCGCCACCCCCAAACATGCGGCGCTCACCCGTCTCTATGTGGAGATGCTACTCGACTACCTGACCGAATTTACCTATCCGGCCGAGGTCGCCGGACTCAGCTATAACATCTACCCTCATCAAGGGGGGATCACCCTGCACCTAACGGGATTGACAGGTAAGCAAGAGGCGCTGCTGTCGCTGCTGATTAATAAAGCCAGAGAACGTAACTTTACCCAGGACAGATTTAAGCAGATTAAGAAGCAGATATTGCGTAACTGGTTTAATCAGAGCCGGGCAAAACCTATCTCACAGCTATTCACCAGCCTGACGGTTACGCTGCAGAAACGTAGTTTCGAGCCTCAACGCATGGCAGAAGAGCTTGAAGATATCACCCTAGACGATCTTCACAACCACGTACGGGCCTTCTATGAGAAGATCCACCTCGAGGGGCTGGTATATGGTGATTGGCTGACCGAGGAGGCGCAGGCCTTGGGTAAGCGACTCGACCATATTCTCTCTCTGGTTTCCTCTCCCAGCGGCGAATCGGAACGTGAGCTAATAAAGCTTGAAAATGTCGGCACCCTGATGCGTGAGGTAAGCGTCAATCATCAAGACAGCAGCATCATAGTCTACTATCAGTCTGCTGAGGCGACACCACTCAAGATGGCCCTTTTCAGCCTGTTAAACCACACCATGTCCTCGACCTTCTTCCACGAGCTAAGAACTAAACGTCAGCTGGGTTACATGGTGGGCACGGGTTATCTGCCGCTCAATCGTTACCCAGGCATGATCTTCTATGTGCAATCCCCCACTGCAGGGCCTCTAAAGCTACTAGAGGCCATCGACGAGTTTATCGCAGACTTTAATTATGCCGTCATGCAGATCACCAATGATCAGTGGGAGCTCACCAAGCAAGGTTTGGTCAACCAGATTATGGAACATGACCCTAACCTCAAGACCCGGGGACAAAGATACTGGTCGAGCATAGGGAATAAAGACTACGACTTTAACCAGCGAGAACTGGTGGCCGAAAAAATTGGCGAACTTACCCGCTCTGACCTAATTAAATTTATGATGCAGAAGATGCGCACCAAACACGGTGACCGCCTGATCCTCTTTACCACGGGAGAACAACACAGGAATCAGGAACAGCTCACATCAGACAATATGATCACAGATCTGAGAAGCTTTAAACAACGGGCAGCCAAGTTTAGCTACTAGCCAGCCCCCCTTCCCTTAAGCCATATCGCCGAGGCCTTATCTCTTAAGCGATATCTTTTAGGGGCGCCTTTTTAGTGATATCTATTAGATGCAGCTGTTAGGCGCTCTCTTCTATGTGTCAGCTGTCTGGCCAAAGTGGCCTTTGGTCAACGCTTAAACCCTTATATAGCTCAATCCTCTTAGCTATAGATCCTCTTAGCTCTCGATCGCCTGCTGCGCTAGGGGAATGATTCTTAGGGAAGGTGCGAACAAGTCGTCGCACAGCTCTGGCTTTGATAGCAGCGACAGTTCAAGGCATTCAACTGAGGGCATGCCGAGGCCTGCTGAAGTTGAATAACGCCGAAATGGTGTTGCTATCAAAGCCCCGCAGGGCGAGGCTTACAGCGGTATTTGCTGCGTTACAGTTCTTGCGAAGGACTAGGGCCATTCGCTGCAAACTGTGCCTTGCATCTATCCACTTTAAGCACACGCAGAGCAAGCANCACAGCTCTGGCTTTGATAGCAGCGACAGTTCAAGGCATTCAACTGAGGGCATGCCGAGGCCTGCTGAAGTTGAATAACGCCGAAATGGTGTTGCTATCAAAGCCCCGCAGGGCGAGGCTTACAGCGGTATTTGCTGCGTTACAGTTCTTGCGAAGGACTAGGGCCATTCGCTGCAAACTGTGCCTTGCATCTATCCACTTTAAGCACACGCAGAGCAAGCACGGGACTTATTCGCACCTTCCTTAGCCCTTTATCGCTTCATTCGCTAAAATATTCGAGATAGGACAAACGCCTGATATGAGCGCAAACAGCAGACAAAGCCAAACCAAAAAGAACTTCTCATAGAATAAAGCCCTAAAAGACAATAAAAATGAAAGTAATTTGCAAACAAGAAAATTCAGTGTTCCTTTGACAAATCCCCCTATTTCTGAATAAATTAGGTTAAATAACTGTTGCCTATGCATTATTGGCTGATAATCAAACTAATAATTATGCCTAAAATCCTCTCAAGATTGCTACTCTCACTGCTAATGGCCCTGACCGTTTCGGGATACGTTTTAGCCGAAGCAGCACGTCAGGCTCCAACGATTTTAAAGACTAAGACCTACAGTATCTCTGATGGGTTATCACAGATAGATGTGACGTCCATAGAAGAAGGCAATAGTGGTCATATCTGGATTGGAACAGTTAATGGCTTAAATCGGTTTGATGGTAAACAATTCAAACACTATTTTGCAGATGAATTCTCAGGATTACCAAGCTCATTTATTCGTAGTCTTATACAAACTAAAACGGCCCTTCTAATTGGAACAGATAAGGGCTTGGTACAATATAATCAATCGGAAGATTCATTTAAAGAAGTCATTACTCTATCTGAAATTGGAAACAAAGCAATCTGGTCAATTAGCAAAGTTGACCAGGGATACGTGTTAGCCACAGATGAAACCGTATTCATTTTAGATAAAGACCTTAACATTGAAGATAGATACAAGGGCAAATTTAATGGCATTAAGAAAGCAATTAAATTTAACAATGAATATTACATCAGAGAATATGACGGAAAGATTTCAAACATTGACAATGGTAATGTTATTGCCAAACAAACTAACGACTTTTCATTAGTAGATGGACAGTTATTAATTTATACAGATAGTGGAACATACAGAACACTAGAAGGCAATATCACAAGAGTTGACAACACTAAGATTAAGCTTGCAAACAAGCAAGGCCAAAAAAATATATTATTAGACTCCAATAACAAAATAACTATAGACAAAGTTGTTCTTGGGAACATTATTTCACCTTCTATAAATGCCATTTTCTCAGGAAAAAACAACATTTACATTTCGATAAAAAGCTCCGGGTTTGAAGTTATCCCTCAACATTTGAACACTATTTCACAAGTTAATTTAAATGAACACAATGGAAATATTTGGTCAATATCAAGCGATAATCAATCTAAG
>NZ_JAKEVJ010000097.1:0-15343 GCF_022398425.1 Shewanella sp. Isolate7
GGTGCAATTGGCATTTTGGTGGGTGGGACTCTTTGGTGAAGCGAAGCAATTGCAACGACATTTCCAGGCCAATACGGTGAAGAAACGTAATGTGTTATCGATAGTGCGGATGGGAAAAGAGCTGATGCGACGACGAGACAGATACCCAATGTCAGCCGATGACCTACTCCATGCTGCCAGGAAGCTGGCTGAGTTATCACTCATTTACGGCTGCTGGGGGTATGAATTATGAGGGGATCCTACAGGGTAGAGCTCACAGGGTAGAGCTCACAGGGAAGTGCTCGAAGCGTGTCACAAATGTGTTTGCACATAAGCCTGCTGCAGGCAATTCAAAACCATGAAGGTCAACGCTACCATCAGCGAAGTAAAAACCTATGCCACTAAAGGTTACAATCTAAAAAGCCAATACCTTTATTCGAAGGTCTACTTACTTTTGTCCAAAATGATTTGGTGTTTGATCGTCGCGGATACAGAAGCCGCTCAATCGAAGAGACGGATAACCAGGTGTAAACATATAAGCCTGCCGTAGGCAATTCAAAACCATGAAGGTCAACGCTACCATCAGCGAAGTAAAAACCTATGCCACTAAAGGTTAGAAGCTAAAAAGCCAATACCTTTATTCGAAGGCAAACGCTAGCAAATTCAGGATAAAAAAAAGCGACCCTGATGAGGTCGCTTAAGTTCCAAATTCGGAATCTAAGGATAGTTGCGCTAGAAACTATCTAAAGGGAATGATGATGAACGGTAAACACACTGATGATTAATTAAGACCTGTCACTGGATTAACTAATCGATGCAAATTCTGTTCATATTATCAGAGCGCTTTTATCGGGATTAGTTCAGAAAAATTCTTAAATATTTTCATGTTTTTTAAAAAACCGTATTAAATCAATAAAAAAGCTTCATGTTTAGCACCGGCTAAAGTAGTCTGTTGCCTGACTCACTACTCACCTTCGTCATCAATAAGGACATTGCGCCGACATGAAGTTACCCCATCTGCTCACATCGCTGGCTATCTTCTTAGTCTTCTCTATGGCCAGTCAGGCATCCACTCCGGTAACGGTACCCGAACAAGCGGCGCCCGGCTCTCTGGCGCCTAATTCAATGTCGCCAGCGTCTAATTCAAAGTCGCCAGTGCCTAAGGTAGAGATCCCCCGCACCGCTGTGTTCGAGCTGACCGATCCCGTGAGTAAGCGCGTCTATCCACTCTGGGTTAAGCTGCCGCGCTCTTATCAGTCTGACAGCGAAAGGCATTATCCGGTGATCTATGTGGCCGATGCCCCCTATGCCTTTCAGATTGTCTCGGGCATGACGCGTTTTCCCATGAATAGCGGCAAGATGCGTGAGGCGATCATCGTTGGGCTCTCCTATGCCAAGGGGGATAAGGTGCCCCAGAGTCGGGTGCGTGACTATACCCAGGTTGTGGACAGCGGCTGGAAGCTAGAAACCGGCGGTGCCAGCCAATATGCAGACTATCTTCAGACAGTGGTCTTGCCCTTTGTGGCGGGGCGGTACCGGGTTAACGACAATGAGCTAACCTTCGTCGGTAACTCCCTCGGCGGCTTGCTGGGAGCTTATCTGCTACTCGAGCGGCCTAATCTGTTTGACCACTATGTGCTGGGCAGTCCTTCTGTGTGGTTTAAGGGGGAGCAGATCTTATCCCTGACGGCGAAGGCGAGGGCGGCGGCTAAACAGGCGCAGAAGCGACGGGTGTTTCTGGCGGTCGGGGCATTGGAGACGCCAGCTAAGGCGGGCATGCTACACGACATGGTGGACGGGGCCGATAAACTCAGCAAGCATCTTAACAAACAGCTAGGAGATGCCCTGGAGCTGGAGGTGTTAACCATAGCGGGGGCGCGCCACGAAACCGCCTTTCCCACCACCGCGAGCCAAGGCCTCTATTGGCTCTTGGCGCGCGACGGGGAAGGCAATACCCAATAAGCGGTTTGAGGAGTTTGTCCTAAGCAGGCTTTCTTACGCAGGCCTTTCCTTACGAAGCTTGGCCTGAATAAGAGCTCTTAAGAAGCTTGCTCTGAATTCAGACGCTTGAGCCAGGCCCGAAATTCCTCATCCATGCTGGTGCCCCACTGCTTTACCAGTGCCTGATATCTGGGGTAATCGCCCTTGCGGGTAAAGCCCAGCATGGTGTCTATCTTGTCTTTGTGGTGTTCCATCATAAAGCGTACCGCCAGATAGCCCCAGCGGTAGACGCGATCTGTGCCGCCGTTGTGCTCATAGCTGGTGTTAAACAGCTCACTCAACTCGAAGTGCTGCTTGGCGATGATGGCGATGGCCGCCGGGTTATCGTCCCCTTGAGAGATATATTCCCCCAATCCCTCGCTCCACCAGACCAAGTGCGGCAATAGCGGCGCCGGCTTGGGGCAATACTCGGGGGCGCTATGGGAGTCGTGTAGAGAGGCGCAAAAATCGCCGTAGAGGTTGAAGTGGCCGTCGAGATAATGCACATACTCGTGGGCCAGGTTCCAGATCTGTCCGCCGCGCTCATAGGCGACAAATTCAGCCTGATTGCCCGGCTGGTGGGGCAGCCCTTCTAAGAACATGCCACCGTTGTCGCTGGGCACGTCGAAGTGCGCCGTCACATAGCGGGTATAGTCGTCGCGACTGTGATAGACATTGGCGCGCATGCGTTGGTTGTTGTCATTGGCCACCGGCTTGCCCTGGGTGCCAAATAGCTGGTGGAACTTGGCTTCCTGCTTCTGCATCAGGGCGCAGGCCGTGGTTATCTGCTCCTGGGTGAGCGCCTGAGAGCGAATGGTGATCGTGGGGCTGCAGTCGTGATTTTGGCTTAAGATTTGTTGTAATGGTGCAACCGGCGAGGTTTCGCCTGCCTGCAGGGCGAAGCTGGTCAGCAGGGGCAGAGCTGCCGCACCGAGACGCATGAGCGATGAATGGGACACAGAGGTTTCCTTATTGTTATTTTTGTATAAAGTATCCCAATTGTTCCATCTTCAACCGCTGAAGTCAATTTCCAGGCCGCTAGATTAGGTGACAGTTAGTCGACTCGCTTTACCTGTGGTTACGACATGCCAGGCGGCAATGACAATCCAGGCTTGCGGGACTAAAATGGCGCTAGCCCTTCATTATAAAAAAGGATTCCTTGTGATAGAGCAGTGGGATAATCAACAAGACCATCATTCGTTTGCCAATGTCGATGCAATTCGGGTCACGCATTTAAGCCTGGCCCTTGAGGTCGATTTTGCCGCGCGGCAGCTTATCGGTAGCGCCCGGCTTAACATAGACTACCTTGAGCCGGCTTGCCGTATCCTCTACTTAGATACCCGTGACCTTAGCATTAGCAGCGTGCAGGACGATGCCGGTAATGCCTTGGCCTATAGATTGGACGAGCAAGATGCGGTGCGTGGTCAGCGTCTGGCCATAGAGCTGACGGCGCCGAGCAAGCAGATCATAATCAAGTATCATACCTCGCCGTCGGCGCAGGGGCTGCAGTGGCTATCGCCGGAGCAGACCAGTGGTAAACAGCTGCCGTTTCTGTTCAGTCAGTCTCAGCCCATCAACGCCCGCAGCTGGATCCCGCTGCAAGATAGCCCCAAGGCCAGAATCACCTTCGATGCAAAAATTACCGTGCCGCAAGGGATGCGCGTCGTGATGAGCGCCATGAACCATGGTGACGCGCCATTAACCAGTGAATTTAGTTTCGAGATGGAAAAGCCGATTCCTACTCATCTGCTGGCCATTGCTGTGGGCGATCTACACTTTGGCGCCATCGGCCCGCGCACCGGCGTGTATGCCGAACCTGAGGTGCTCGGCGCCGCGGTGAAGGAGTTTGAAGATACCGAGAAGATGGTCGAGATCGCCGAGTCTCTGCTGGGCCCCTACGCCTGGGATCGCTACGACATGCTGATCTTACCGCCGAGTTTTCCCTTTGGCGGTATGGAAAACCCCAGACTCGCCTTCATGACACCGACCCTGATTGCCGGCGATAAGAGCCTGGTCTCCACGGTTGCCCACGAGCTGGCGCACTCCTGGACGGGCAACCTGGTGAGCAACGCCACCTGGCGGGATCTCTGGCTAAACGAGGGCTTTACCACCTATTTCACTAACCGCATCGTCGAAGCCGTGTACGGCAAGGAGCTGGCCGAGCTGGAGGTGGTGCTGGAATATGGTCGCCTCAAGGAGGAGCTGGTCAGCATGCCGCTCGCGGCGCAGACCCTGCCGGCCAATGTGCAGGCGGGCGATCCCAATGATGCCTTTAACCGTTTCACCTATGACAAGGCCTCCATGTTTGTCCATGAGCTGGAGCGTCGTCTGGGGCGTGAAGTCTTCGACAGTTTCCTGTTCGAGTATGTGAATCACTTTGCCTTCCAGGCGATCACCACGGAAACCTTCGTCGAATACGCCAAGCAGACCCTGCTTGTTCAGCATGGTGATAAGTTAACCGAGGCCGAGCTGCTCGAGTGGGTCTACGGAGAGGGGATGCCGGCCTGGTTCGTGGCGCCGAGTTCTGACAGCCTAAAGAAGGTCGATACCCTGCGCGCTGCCTGGCTCGCCGGTGAGCCCATCAACCGGGATAATACCGCCGATTGGCGCGTGCATCACTGGCAATACTTCCTGAATAGCTTGCCCGAGGTGCTGGAGCAAGAGGCATTGATCGACTTAGACAGCTGCTTCAACCTTAGCCGTAGCACCAATGCCGAGATCGCCTGTGACTGGTATCGTGTGGCCATACGTAATCATTACGATCCCGTGTTGCCCTTTGTCGAGGCTTATCTGATGAAGATAGGACGGGGTAAGTTTGTGCGTCCCCTGTACAACGAGTTACTGGCAGCAGGCTATGTTGAGAAGCTGCGTAGCATCTATAGCAAGGCGAGGGCAGGGTATCACCCCTCTTTGTCGGTACAGTTAGACAAGCAACTGCTGGCTTAGGATAAAAAAATGGCAACCCAAGGGGTTGCCATAACTATCTATTTGGAGAGAGAAATCTGTGCGCTAGCGAAATTTCTAAGCTCCAGAGACCAATTGGGTCTCGAAGGGAGATGATGAACAAACAATGATGAAAAATCTGTTACATCTCTTCAGAGTCCCCATCTTCGGGTTAGTTCCCTGCACTGCAAAAAAATAATCGAAAAAAGCACATTTTCTGTGGTTCGCCGACTTGGCGGACTCGAATGCATTTAAACAGGCAAAAAAAATGGCAACCAAAGGTTGCCATGAATCAAATAAGTGTCGAGTCATAAACCCCATTGCGCTAGCGAGGTCGATGCTCTTGGGACCTAAAGGGTCACCAAAGGGAGATGATGATGAACAATGTAACTTGAGCCAGGTACGCTTACCGAATCATTCGTTAGCTAAATTACCCAACCCGCTAATCCGTTCACTTATTCAGAGTCCCTCGTAGCAGATAAGTTCAATAAAGCTTGTAAAAAATTCAAATTTTTTTGCCAACCGTCGCCAAAGGGGCAAATTTAACCTTTTAGTATAGATGCCGTTGGGAGATCTTGCCGTGTAAAACGTCATCAAACACATCGAGACGATGGGCAGTCTGGCGCTCTTTTTTAGAGCATAATCTATTGATCTAAATTGAATTTATAAAAAAAGGCAACCTAGGAGGTTGCCTGTCGATCCATCTAGATCTAGGGGGACTGCGCTAGAAGTCCCAGGGAGAATGATGAACATGAAAAAGCAAATCTTCGCGTTCAGTATTTGGAGTTTTTAAACGGCAAAAAGTTCAAAAAATAACCAAAAATGTTTGAAGATATTTCCAACATTCTCCTATCTGTTTGGATTAGTTCACTAAAGCAGCAATTTTTTCTGTTAAAGATTCCGGCGTCGTGGTGGGCGCGAATCGCTCTAGTACCCGTCCGTTAGCGTCTACGAGGAACTTGGTGAAGTTCCATTTGATCGACTCGCTGCCCAGTAGCCCCTTGGCTTCACGTTTAAGGTAACGATACAGGGGGGGCGTCTTGTCGCCGTTCACCTCTATCTTGGCAAAGAGTGGGAAATTGACCCCGAAGTTAAGTTCGCAGAACTGACTGATCTCGCTCTCGTCTCCCTGTTCCTGTTTGCCAAATTGGTTACAGGGGAAGCCGAGCACGGCGAATCGCTCCGGGCCAAACTTATCATACAGGGCTTGCAGTGCCTGGTACTGTGGGGTGAAGCCACACTTGCTGGCGGTGTTGACGATAAGCAGTACCTTACCTTTGAAATCCGCCATCGACTGCGTGCTGCCATCGATGCGGGTGAGCGAAAAATCGTATATCGACATAATAGGCTTCCTCCTGATGATGTTATTAGCCTAGCAACAAAATATATTGCGCGCAATTTAAATTGTCAGTTTAAGTCGATTGATGACCTCTAACCTCTAGCAGCTAGAGGCTAGTTGCTAGAAGTTACGGCTGGCGGCTGGCGGCTGGCGGCTGGCGGCTGGCGGCTGGCGGTTGGAGGTTGGAGGTTAGAGGTTAGAGGTTAGAGGTTGGAGGTTAGAGGTTGGAGGCAGAGCGCAGTGACCTGACAGGAAAATGGATTGCGTAATAGAGGCGCTGGTGACCTTTGTATCCTACTCATTGAACTTGTGGTGATCACGGTTGTTTTATGCAATGAGTTTGTTAATAAATTCTTTGAAAACAGCTTGATGAAGCATATTTTATGGTGGGAAAAAATACAGTCTGATACCCTCTTGCCCGACTAAAAACCACATTTTAAGGGGTGACGATGAAAACTAAACTCGCGCTACTGCTGTTAGCCAGCCTGAGCCTGACGGCTCAGGCCAGCAACTTGAACCTTGGCATCAACGACGATGTGATCTCAACGGATCTGCAGATGGAGCTTAACCCGTCGGCTAATTTGGTGATGGGGTATCTCTATTCCAACGATGAGGGGCATATGGTCTCTGCCGCGGCGCACATGACCCATGATGCCGGGGCACATCACTTCGAGGTTGGGCCTAAGTTTTCCCACTATTGGGCTGAAAATAGCAGTAACGGTAGTGTGGTGGCGATCGGCGGACGCTATTCGCTGGATCTGGGCTCAAACATCGCCCTCAAGACCTCGGCCTACTATGCGCCATCTGTGCTCAGTTTCGGTAGTGTCGATGGCCAGTATGAGTTAGATGGCAAGATTCAGTTTCAGGTCAATCCAAATCTTGGGCTGTTTGCCGGTTACCGCAATATACGCCTGCAGTATGACAATAGCCGCGATAACACCTTCGACAGTGGTTTCTATATCGGCGCCAGTGCCAACTTTTAGTAGCCCATAAGCTTGTTGGAGACTTGGGTGAGCACAGCTAGGCGTTCACCCAAGCACGGCTAACGCCAGATATCCTCGTCAAACTCGTCATCATGCTCATATCGCTTTGGCTGGTTGGCCTGATGACGACGTCGCTGCTTACCGCGCTTACTGCGCAGCTTATCCTGGGCATCGAACTCCCATGTGGGCGCCTGCTGTGATGCCATCTCAAATTCATCATAGTGTGACATGATCTCACCTGTCTCTCGTTACTGATCTTTACTGACCTATCTTGTGCTATCTAGGCCTAGCCGAAACCGCATGGTAAGAAGCTAATATGACGCCTGGGTGACAGGGATGATACAAACAGGTGACAAGAGCGCCGTCCTATCGCGGCGCCAATTGGGAGCTGTGGGGGAGGGACTTAGCCCTGATGAACCAAGCTAAGCCTAACGAACAACTCTAGACCTGATGAATGATTCTAGGCCTGACGAAGCCTTCTACGCGAGACGAATCATCTTGGCCACAAACATGCCGTCGCTATCTGCCTGGTAGGGCAGTACCGTTAGCATCTGTGTCGCTTCATGGGTAAAGGGGTGAGTCAGTGTCTGCAGGCTAAAGTCGGGACGCTTAGCCAGGAAGGCCTCGACGACCTCTTGGTTTTCGACCGGACTAATCGAACAGGTGGCATAGATCAGGACGCCGCCGGGTCTTACCGCGTCACAGGCGCGGCTTAATATATCCAGCTGCAGGCTCGCCTTGTCTGTGATAGCGCTGGCGTCATCGAGCCAGCGCATGTCCGGATTGCGTCGCCAGGTACCGGTGCAGCTGCAGGGGGCGTCGACCAGCACGCCATCGAAGGCCTGTGCGGGCACTGGCAGGGCATCGGATTGCCAAGGCTGGGTGCTGATCTGACTAAAACCGGCGCGTTTGGCGCGTTTAGCCAGCTCTTCGAGGGGCTTGCGGCGAATGTCTGAGGCGACCACGCTGCCGCTGGCCTGCTTATCTTGCTGCAGCATGAGTGAGCGAAGCTGCAGACTCTTGCCACCGGCGCCGCTGCAGGCGTCCCACCATGACTCATCGGCCTTGGGCGCGCAGATGTTACCGATCACCTGAGAGCCGAGATCCTGGATCTCCAGCTTGCCTTCGCCGTAGAGGGTGACGGCGTTGAGGTTGATGCTCTTGTGCCCCAGGTTGATGGCATCAGTGAAATAGTCGCTGCCGCTGGTGTGGATCTCTTGCTTTGCCAGCTTGGCCTGAGCCTTGGCCAGAGAAATGCCTTGTAGTCGTCCCCAGATAGGTGGGCGGGTGCTTAGGCTCTCCACCAGACGTTTCTGCTTGTCGCTGTCCTGGTCGAAATGGGCCCAGAACCAGTCGGGGGCCAGCGCCGTCAGGGGGAAGGCCTGGCCGGGGAAGGCGGCCTCAAGCATGGTCTGTTTGGTCTCAAGAGCGTCAGAGCCTGAGTCTGCATGAGCAGTTATTGCTGGTTCAGCTAGCCCCGCAAACCCGCGCCAGGCGGAGACGATATCCTGCCAGGGATGAGACTCCAGGGCTGCGGTCAAGGCTAACTGAGCGAACCACTGCTGGGAAATCGCCTGTTGGCTGGCGTCTTTCAGGGGGATTAGCCTAAGCCAGCCATGCCAGCGAAACAGGCCAAAGAGGCTCTCGCGAATCACCCGTCTGTCTTTGGAGCCATGCTTCTTATGGGCGCGGAAATAGTCGGCCAAGATGCGATCGCCCGGTAGCTTGCTTTGCAGCGTCTGGCAAAATAGCTGATGTATGGTCAGGCTGTAACTCAGGGCGCGTTTCTCGGCGCCGCTCTGGGCGTTTAGCGCCTGATGCAGCTGCTCGCCGTCGATGCTGGCTACCGCCAGGTGGGTCGCGGTTGAGGTGGTTGCCGAAGTTGTGGAGTCGCCCATGAGTGTACGCCTAAGCTGAGATCTGTTTCTGAGGGCGCAAGTGTACCAGATGTCGGCATATTTGCTACCGCCGAGGCACGCGAAGCGACCCGTGAAGCCTTGGTTCTAGTCGCCACTCTCGCCTCATTCACACCTGCAGGTTATACCAATCACAGTAAGTATGTGATCAGAAATAGCGCAGGAAAAACGCTTGAGAACAAAGCAGGATTTTTAGATAAGTCGTTATTCTACAATTAAAAATGCTTTTACAGTTATCGAGCGTTTTTGACAAGCTAGAATGATCAATTATTTATTACGATTGGTATTAAGTTCGCCAGATGTCGAAAATGTACAATAGCGCCACCTCAAGTCCTGGCTATGCTGATGCTGACTCGTTTAACGGAGGAAGCAAGATGAGTATAAACATAGATTACGCCAAGGTGGCACCAGAGGCTCTGGCTATCTTAATCAGCCAGGAAAACTATCTAAAGCAAGTATTTAGTCAGCAAGATAAGTTGGGGCTGGCGGAACTCGAGCTGGTAAAGCTGCACATATCCCAGGTGAATCAGTGCGCCTTTTGTATCAATATGCACACCAAGGCGGCACTGGAGCTTGGAGTAAGCCTGGACAAGATTGCCGGCCTCAGTGCCTGGCGCGGCCTGCCTTATTACACAGAGGCGGAGCGTGAGGCGCTCAGTTGGGCCGGGCAGTTTTTCTTGCCGCAGATCCCCTCTGAGGCAGTTGAACGGGCGCGGCGCTATTTTGGTGACAAGGCCCTGGTCGACCTGACCCTAGGGATCAACGCCATCAATAGTTGGAACCGCCTGTGTAAGGCGTTCAAACCCAGTCTGGCCTAGTCGCCTTGTGCCAGCCATGCCGAACTGGTCAAGCCGTGCTAAGTACACTGTGCTAATGACACGACGCTAATTACAGTGCGCAAATGAGATAGCGCTGATTACACTGCACTAAGTAGATGGCGCTAATTGCATTGTGTTAGTTACAGAGTGCCAATCACGGCGCGCCAATCACAGCGCAAGATGAAGACAAATGGTCGTGGAACGGTGACGATGCCTATAACCATTATCGCGTCGAGTACATGACCAGCTGGAAAGGGTTCGACTTTAACCTTGCCGCTGAAGACACAAGCATGGATACTGACAACAGCGATACCCGCGCTGTGCTATCTGTGTCACGTACCTTTGCTTTTTAAGCGTGATACTGACAATGGCGATGTGATATAGCCTTAGGTTATAGACAGAAGTCATTAGTGCAAAAGCAGAGCAAGCGATAAGTTTGTTCTGCTTTTTTTCTATTTGAAGCATGAGTCTAGATAACATTTCTGGTATGGTGCGGCTGAAACGAGAGGAGATTATGGAAAAGTACGAACAACTACTGATTTCGCTGCGCCGTGTGATCCGCGCCATCGACATACATTCTCGCCAGCTGAATAAGCAGTCTGGCCTAACGGGCCCTCAGTTAATGGTGATGCAGACCATTGCCGCCTACGACCGTCCGCTGGCCAAGGAGATCGCTCAGGAAGTGGCCCTCAGCCCTGCCACGGTTGCTACCATTATCGACCGCCTCGAGGCGCGTGATCTGGTGGTGAGAACCCGTAGCGAGTCAGACAAACGCAAGTGGCACCTGTCTCTAAGCGAGGCCGGCATAGATATTCTCAAGGCCGCGCCTAAGCCGCTACAGGATCACTTTATCAAGCGTTATCAAAACCTTGAAGACTGGGAACAGAGCCAGTTGCTCTCTGCCGTCGAGCGTATCGCCTCCATGATGGATGCCCAGGAGCTGGATGCGGCCCCTGTACTCCTGGTGGGACAGATCCAGGCGGAAGAATAGCCATGACGGGCGCAGTACTGCCTGACTTTGCAGCCGCCCGACATGAGGCGGCGGAGCTTAGGGTCGATAACTGCGCCTTAGTGTTGGAAGGTGGCGGCCTACGGGCCATCTACACCGCAGGTGTGCTCGATGCCATGCTGCAGGCGGGGATCCATTTTCAGTATCTGGTGGGCGTCTCCGCCGGCGCCATCTATCCCGCCTCCTACCTCTCGCGTCAGCTGGGGCGTAACCTCACCATTCAGCAAAATTTCCTCGCCGACAAGCGCTACATGGGGCTCAAACACCTGCTGCGCACCGGCAACTATGTCAACACCGACTTTACCTACCGGCGCATGGCCCATGAGCTGGTGCCCTATGATTTCGAGGCCTTTAGTCACAGCGAGGCGGAGTTTAAGGTGGGGGCGTTTAACTGCCTGACTGGCGAGACCGACTTCTTCGGCATGGCGGATTTTGCCGATCACGACACCTTCTTAGAGGTGCTCATCGCCTCCAGTAGTCTGCCCTTCATCTCTAAACCGACCTGGCTTGGCGGCACGCCCTATCTCGATGGTGGCATAGGCGCGCCCATTCCCCTGGCTCAGGCCCGCGCAGATGGCTTTAAGCGCCAGGTGGTGATCCTCACCCAGGAGAGTGATTATCGCAAATCCGCCTTTAAGGCCAAATGGCTGGCCAAGCGCCTCTATCATCGCTATCCCAAGGTGGCCAATGGCCTTATCGAGCGCCACCACACCTATAACCGGGCGCTGGATGAGCTGGCGAAGGCAGAATCCGAGGGCAGCGCCCTGGTGCTGCAACCCGCCACGCCACTCGGCTTGTCGCGCCTGGAGCGGGATGTCAGCAAGGTCGAGGCCGTCTATCGCCGCGGCCTTGAGGAGGGCGAGGCCTTTATCCCGCAGCTGCTGGCGTTTATCGCTAAGGGCTAATAACTCACACCTAACGCTTCAGGTTTAACACCTAAGTCTTCAGGTTTAACACCTAGGGCTTAAGGTTTAACACCTAGCGTTTTACGTCTAATACTCAGTCGCTAATCCCCAATGCCTGCTGGCTAGACTCTCATATTTATCACTCTGTCTCGATGCGCCTTGTCTGCTAAGCCGCTATTCCTTGATCACTGCGTGCGCTACGTTCCAAGTGCTATGTTCTAAGCGCTATGTTCTAAGCGCTATAGTAATTCGCTGCTGCCCTAATGCTTTAGCCGCAGAGGGGCAGGTTTTGGTTGATCTTTGTCCAGTTTCCAAGCACCTTTAGAGGCTGTTTTGTCAAAGTCTCAATTGAATCATGATGTTAAAGGAGTTCCCATGGATAAGGCCAAGTATGAAAAAGGGTTAGGCGTCAGGCGCGAGGTGATGGGCGATGAGTTTGTCGACAGGGCGCTGTCATCGGCCAGTGACTTTACCCTGCCACTCCAGGAGCTGGTGACCCGCAACGCCTGGGGCGAGGTGTGGGCCAGAGAGGGACTCGACAGGCGAACCCGCAGCTTGATCACTATCGCTACTCTGGCTGCCCTTAAGGCCTCCACCGAACTCAAGGGCCATGTGCGCGGCGCGTTGCGTAATGGCTGCAGCGAAGAGGAGATCCAGGAGGTGTTATTGCATGCCACCTTGTATTGCGGCATGCCGGCCGGGGTCGAGGCGTTTCGGGCGGCGAATGAGGTGATAGGGGAGTGGGAGGGAGAGTCATAAGGGGACTCTTACCCTTTGGTTTCTGTTGTAGCAATTACCGGGATTGTTATTGGAAGGGGCGTTGAAGGTCGAACCTTAATGTTAGTTAATTGCTTGCAGCAGGCTTTTGTGTAGATACATCTGCTACACGCCGTTAATCCATCCTTGGAGGCTCGACGATGGCATCCATGCCATCGACGTCCGCAGATGCACCTACACTAAGTTTTTCGTATCTTCGATTTGGCTTTAGTTGTGCTGATTGAATGAGTGGTCTTTGAGAGAGTATATGACTGGGCTTTTCGAGGTTTAAGTACGAACTGGTCATCTTCTGGTTTTCTGTGCACTCTTTCAGTTGCCTTCAGATGAGCAAGAGATGGTTGGTAATTTATTGAACATGTAAGTAGGATTAACCAATTTAGGATTGGTACTGCTAAAGCCTGCTTCAGTTCCATTTCTAGCTTTATTTTTAGCGGGCAACTAGATAAGTCCTTAATGGGGCGTTTACATAAAAAGGATATTTTGCATTGAGAAAGTTTTTAGATGGATTTTATTGGGGATTTGGTTTCGCTGTTGCCGTTTTATCTGTTTTTGTTACTTATGTGGTCGTCGGTCATGGCGAGGTAGAAAGAAGCTACCAAGAGTCTATGGACAAATGGCGGTCTGAGAACATTGGGTCATTTGTTGATGTCTTGGAGCTAGAACTAATTGAGGCAAAAAGAGTAGGTAACGAAATTCTAATAACGACAAAAATGAATAATTTGGGTTTTACAGCTAATTCGCTTGGACTCTCACTAAGATTTAGTCTCTACACGAACTCAGGGGCTTTCATGGGGCAATGTACTGACGCTATACCAGGTGTGGACTCTAAAGAGGAAAAAATAGACATGCTCTCAGTATGTACAACAAAATTTTATCCAGCAGAGGACTTTGAGAAGGCAACCCTGGCTGTCGTCAGGTAACAGAGGCATAAAGTTTTTATACTTATAGTCTTTCGCTTGTGTATTAATAATTTGGGCTGTGGATTGTAGAAAACTGAAAGGATTCGAACTTGAGGATATTAGCTATCTCTGGAAGTCTTAGGAAAGACTCTTACAATATGGCCTTACTTAAAGCCATGAAGGCAAGTTCACCCTGCGGTGTCGAGATTAGGATATTCAATGGTCTTGCCGATATTCCCCCTTTTAATCCTGATATCGAACCGTCGAATGACCCAAATGTCATGGCGTTGAAGACGCTTGTCGCACAGTCGGATGGATTATTCATCTCAAGTCCAGAATATGCTCACGGAGTAAGTGGTGTCTTGAAGAATGCCTTAGGGAAGATGCGAATAAGTCCCTGATGTGAGATCATAGCTACATAGTAAATCACAGCCATTACCGCCCATGAGCCAACAGTTAACTTTTGCCGATAGTGAGTTTTCCAGCAAGCGCCGCCAGACCCGTAAAGAGATTTTCTTATCTCGGATGGACAACCTGTTACCATGGACTYAACTGCTGGAAGTGATTGAGCCCTTTTATCCAAAAGCGGGCAATGGTCGTCGTCCCTATCCACTGGAAACGATGTTCCGCATTCACTGTATGCAGCAATGGTACAGTCTGAGTGATGAGGCGATGGAAGATGCGCTTTACGAGATTGCTTCGATGCGTCAGTTTGCACAACTGTCACTGGATAAAGCCATTCCTGACCGCACTACCATTATGAATTTCCGGCACTTGCTGGAAAAACACAAACTCACTCGTAAGTTATTCCAAACGGTCAATCAATGGCTGTCGGATTGCGGTGTGATGATGATCACTGTATGCAGCAATGGTACAGTCTGAGTGATGAGGCGATGGAAGATGCGCTTTACGAGATTGCTTCGATGCGTCAGTTTGCACAACTGTCACTGGATAAAGCCATTCCTGACCGCACTACCATTATGAATTTCCGGCACTTGCTGGAAAAACACAAACTCACTCGTAAGTTATTCCAAACGGTCAATCAATGGCTGTCGGATTGCGGTGTGATGATGACGCAAGGAACATTRGTMGATGCMACGATTATTCAAGCACCCAGCTCCACTAAAAATAAAAAGAATGAACGTGACCCGGACATGCATCAGACTAAAAAAGGCAATGAATGGCACTTCGGTATGAAAGCTCACATTGGCGTGGATGCAAAGAGTGGCCTCACCCATACGCTGGTGACMACCGCCGCCAATGAACATGACTTGAACCAGTTGAAAAATCTGTTGCATGGCGAYGAGGAATTCATCTCTGGTGATGCTGGTTATCAAGGCGCGGAAAAACGCGAAGAGCTGAAAGATACTAATGTGGAATGGCTGATAGCAGAGCGTCCCGGCAAAGTTCGGGCGCTGAAGAAGCATCCCCGCAAGAATAAAACCGCTATCAACATCGAGTATTTAAAAGCCAGTATTCGGGCGAAGGTAGAACACCCGTTCCGGATCATCAAATGTCAGTTCGGCTTTATCAAAGCACGCTATAAAGGGCTGACGAAAAATGACTCACAGTTAGCCATGCTATTCACTTTGGCGAACCTGTTTAAAGTAGACCAGATGTTACGACGACAGCCAAGATCTGTCTGAAATCCGGGAACAGCCTGGAATTAGGTCGAAATTCGGCGTAAAACGGCAGTATGTTGGCCAAAATTGAACACTTAGCGTTCAAAAATCAGGCGGGCCGCTCAAAACCTCGCTCGATACCTAAATTGCAGGACTTGTTCGCAGTTTCCCTA
>NZ_JAKEVJ010000098.1:0-14242 GCF_022398425.1 Shewanella sp. Isolate7
TCGTTTCCAGTGGATAGGGACGACGACCATTGCCCGCTTTTGGATAAAAGGGCTCAATCACTTCCAGCAGTTGAGTCCATGGTAACAGGTTGTCCATCCGAGATAAGAAAATCTCTTTACGGGTCTGGCGGCGCTTGCTGGAAAACTCACTATCGGCAAAAGTTAACTGTTGGCTCATGGGCGGTAATGGCTGTGATTTACTATGTAGCTATGATCTCACATCAGGGACTTATTCGCATCTTCCCTAGATTGCGCCTGCACTAATTTAACGGTTTATTTTCCCTATTTGATTGAAATCGCGCCATTTTGAAGTTGGCAGTCCCGCTATTGGCCAGTTACAATGTTCGGCTAACGAGGAATAGCTCTATGTTCGAACCTTTACTGACTCAACCACAATTTATCGAACTGACCCAAAGGTGTCAGTTGCATCTGCGTTTGCGTGAGTCGGTAAGCGATTTTAGTCTGCTGCAGACCATGGGCGGACACCTGCTCGAATGCGTGGTGACCCAGACATCGAGCGACAATGGCTTGATCTTAAGACTACATCCATATCTCATCTGCGAGTTGGCGCCTATAGAAGTGCCCACTATCGATGCCAAAAGCTCCCAAACAGAGGTCTTACATCGCTCCCACGGCCAGGGTTGGCGGCTGTTTAGTGCGCTTGGGATCTCACCAGTGATGTGCGCCGAGCGCTTACGAAAAGGCCTGGTGATTGACCTTGAGGTGCAGGGCAGTACTGTGAGTTTTACGGCAAAGTTTGATCAGAAATGGTTGCTGGTGACTCTAGAGCGAGATCTGCGGCTCTTCGGCGGCCCCTTGGAGCTGCGCAGGGCCAAGGCGGTGCTGGCTCGGGCAGAAGATCTTAGCCAGAATGCCGAGGCGCTGCTGCTTGAAATTGGTGAGATAGAGCTGGTCCGTCAAGAGTTGGCCCATTTTGCCAACCATGGCGATGTGAAACAGCATGGGCTTATCTTAAGTGAGGTGACCAAGGTGGATGAGCAACTGCTGCGCAAGAAGCAGCTGTTGTCACATCATTATTATCAGCGAGTACAGCGACCTAACTGGCAGCACGCTGCCAACCAACATGAAGAACTCGAGGCGCTTCAGCGTAAGCTGGAGTCCTATCAACTCCTGGCACCACCCGAACTTAACCTCATGGTTGAGCAGATGTTTTTAGACGACTAGTCGGGCCATAGCCCGACTGGGATTGGAATATAGCAATGAATTACCTTTGTCCTATCTGTCAGCGTGCGCTGTCACTCATAGATCGTACCTGGTGCTGCGAGGCGAATCACAGGTTCGACTGCGCCAAAGAGGGTTATGTTAACCTGCTGCCGGTGCAGAAGAAACGCTCTAAAGATCCCGGCGATAATAAAGAGATGATATTTGCCCGGAGGGAGTTTCTCAACAAGGGCTACTATGAGGCGATGAGCGATAGGGTGAACGCCTTGGCATTGGAGTTTGTCAGTGAGGCTCGCAATGGGCTCGATATAGGCTGCGGCGAGGGGTATTACACCCATAGATTACAACAGGCGATGAATAAGGCGGAGGCCTTTAGCCTCAGTGGGCTGGATATCTCAAAATCGGCGCTGAAATATGCGGCGAAGCGTTATCCTGATATTCAATTTTGTGTGGCGAGCAGTTTCGAGATGCCTTTTGCCGAGCAGAGTTTCGATTTCATGTTGCGTATCTATGCGCCGTCACAAGATGCTGAGCTAAGACGTGTCGCTAAACCGGGCGCGATTCTGATCACCGTCTCGGCAGGCCCGCAACATCACTTCGCGCTGAAGCAGGTTATCTATGACCAGCCGAGGCCTAATCCCGAGGTCGATAGCCAGATAGCAGGCTTCGAGCGCCTGCATAGCGAGCGGCTGATGCAGACCATGACGATAAAGGATAGCGGGGATATCGCCCATTTTCTGGCGATGACACCCTATAACTGGAAATTTACCGATGCCCAGCGTCAAACGCTAACCTCCGCGCCCTTGACCTGTGAGCTGGATTTCAAGTTAGAGGTGTTTCGCGCCAGCTAGATGGTTAACCCTTGTTTAATTAGTGTTTTTTATTCGCTTAGAAAAATTTAGTGTTTTTATACGAGCTTTTAGAAGATATTTTTGTAACAACTGACAGAAATGTAAGTGAAAAATAGGATTTGCACCATTTAATGTTTGTTGACATACGGTCAGAATGATTTATAGTGAAGACAGCTTGAAGGTTGGGCTTAACTTTATGTGTTCAATACGACCAGTTCGTCCTGTTAACATAAGTAAAACCGGCATTTTCCAGCTCTACTGCCGTTTAAGGCTTTATTTTATTTAGTTACAGGATTTATATCATGTCTCAAGTTACTGGCGTTGTTAAGTGGTTCAACTCTGACAAAGGTTTTGGTTTTATCGAGCAAGAGTCTGGCCCAGACGTTTTCGTACACTTCCGTGCGATCAACGCTGATGGTTTCAAAACTCTAGACGAAGGCCAAAAAGTACAGTTCACTGTGACTCAAGGTCAAAAAGGTCCACAAGCTGAGAACGTAACTGTTCTTTAAGCTGACCTTTAGGTAACACTAGGTTACCTAAAAAACAGAATTCCAAGAGCCGTGATGAGTATCACGGCTCTTTTTTTGTCTGTAATTTCCCTTCAAGCCCCATCAGAGCTCTCTGTTAAATCTATCGATGCAGAGTCGCTTTATGCCACAACTCTTTATTCCACATCGCTTTATCTCACATCGGCTATGCCAAATTGTTTTTGCTGAGTCGGCCCTAAAAAGGGCTTGGTAGAGGCTTAGTACTGAGTAAGTCTTTATAAAGACTTAGCCTTTACCCTTGATTTGTCGCTAGCCACAGGGCCGAGACGACAAGACGCAAGGCTTAGGGAAGGTGCGAATAAGTCCCGTGCTTGCTCTGCGTGTGCTTAAAGTGGATAGATGCAAGGCACAGTTTGCAGCGAATGGCCCTAGTCCTTCGCAAGAACTGTAACGCAGCAAATACCGCAGTAAGCCTCGCCCTGCGGGGCTTTGATAGCAACACCATTTCGGCGTCATTCAACTTCAGCAGGCCTCGGCATGCCCTCAGTTGAATGCCTTGAACTGTCGCTGCTATCAAAGCCAGAGCTGTGCGACGACTTGTTCGCACCTTCCTTAGGAGTAGAAGACTAAAGAGAGTGTGGAGAGATAAGCTTAGGGAAAGAGGTGAAGAGATGAATTTGCGGGCATGGCGTAAGCGCCTTGCCCGCAATGGTATCTAAGACCAATCACAGTAAGTATGTGATCAGAAATAGTGCAGGAACAACGCTCGAGAACAAAGCAGGATATATTAGATAAGTAGTTATTCTACATTTAAAAATACTAGGGCCTGTTATCGAGCGTTTGAACAAGCAGGCATGAGTAATTATTGATTATGATTGTCATTAGGCTTAAGCCTGTGAAAACAGCTTGTCTTCCAAGGTGCGGCCTCGCTGAATCGCCTTGTAGCGCCAGTCCTGGCGATTGAAGAGGGCGAACAGCTCGGTTTCCAGCCCAAAGCCAGCGGTGAGCTGGTATTGGATCACAAACTCCTTACTCTGACTGGATTTCACCGAAAGCACCTGAGGCAGCGCCTCAAGCTCAGCCATCAGCGCCTCATCGTCGCAAGCTTGCATGGTAAGGGTGAGATACTCATCGGCGAGATCGTCCTGAATCGAGATAGATTGATTCAACACGCCCTTGTCGAGGTAGAGCACCTTGTCACACAGCTTCTCAAGCTCGGCCAGGTTGTGTGAGCTGATGACGAAGGTGGTCTTACCCACCTGAGCGCGCACCAATTCGCGTATCGCCTTGGCATTGGCCGGATCCAGTCCTGCGGTCGGCTCATCTAATAATACCAGCTCGGGGGAGCCGATCAGGGCCTGAGCAATCGAGACGCGCTTGCTCATACCATGGCTCAGAGAAGAAGGCTTTTGTGGGGCGACATCGGCCAAATCCACCAAGGCCAATACCCGCAAGCATTCCTGACGCGCAGCGGCAGCGTTAAAGCCCTGCAGCTGGGCAAATAGCTCCAGTTGGGCGGCAATGGTAAGGTTAGGATCGAGTCGTGCATCCTGGGGCAGGGCGGCCACCTTGCCTAACAGCGCCGAGCTGCCAGGCGCATGCCCTAAGATCTCGACTGCGCCCTGTGTTGGGCGAATATAGCCACACAGGAGTGAAAACAGCGTGGTCTTGCCCGCGCCATTGGGGCCAACCAGGGCGATAGGCTGGCCGGCATCGAGCTCCAGGTTGATATCCGTGAGTGCATGTTTACTGCCGAACTGCTTGCTCAGCGACTTGCAGGAGATTAGCTTCATAGTGCGATCCTCGCCATATAACTTCTTCCTAATAGCAGGAGTACACCGGCCTGAAGCAGAGGAATCGCTGCCACGGCTAGGCTGCTCAGGCCTTTGGTATTAATCATCATATCGAGCTGGGCACCGGGCACTAGCCACTGCAAGATATTGCTGAGTCCAGGCAGATAATAGGAGATGATGCCGTTGACTATGGTGCTGCCGGCTAAAATCAACACGGCATAGATGCTGGCCTGTCTGGCCGAATTGGCGTGCAGTGACAGGATAGCCATCATGGCGGTAAAGGGGGCCAGCACTATCATGATATTGATAAACACTAAGGCGCCTGAACCCATGGCAGTCCACACTAAAGCCGTGTCGCGATAGGCCACCAGAAGTATGGTCGCCATCAGGGTGAGGATGAGCAGTATCGCCTGGATCAACAGGTAACCCGTTACCCGACCGAAGAACAGGGTGTCGCGGCTGACTCTTAAGGTGAGGAAGCGGAAGCTGCCCCTGGCCTTGTCGGAGGCAAACTGATCGGCTCCGACAAACAGGCTAAAGATGGGGAACAAGTAAAGGGCGGCGACCCATAAAATGGCCATCTCGGCCACGTCCCATGAGAGCAACTCGCCCACATTGGCGGCACCAAAGACGCCCTCAAGTAAGTTTTTAAAGTCTGGTGAAAACAGATAGATAGAAGCCTGCCTGATGGGGTACCAGAGGATGAGGAACCAGGTTAGCGCGAAGGTAGCCAGGCCTATCATGCCTCGCGTGCTAAAGAGAATTTTTTTCAGTTCGAACCTGGCCAATACCGAGGCTGCGTTCCATGAACTGCGTGGAGTAAGATTATCCAAAGATGATTCCTTTATCATATGGTTGAAGGCTCAGCCTAACACTCATCTGTTTGTCTAAATGTTTCAGATTGTTGTTAAATTTTACCTAAGAGTTCGGCAACTTGTTGTTTTAGCTCGGCGACTTCCTGCTCGAGTTGCGCGACGCGACCGACAAGCTCATCGTTTGGCGGCGGCATAATCCCTTGCCCTGGCGTGGTTTGAGGCACAGTTTGAGGGGCTGACTGAGTCGCTAGCTGCTCATCGACTTCGCTGAAGAGTTCGATAAAGCGTGATTCCCGCTTGCCCGGTTCTCTGGCAAGCTGGCGTACCAAGGGGGGCTCCATCTGAGACAGGCTAGTGAGGGCTTGCTCGACCTGACTGACATCGCTAAAGGCGTGCAGCCGGTTGCTACGAGTTCTTAGCTCACCTGCGGTCTGCGGTCCTCTTAACAGGAGTAGACAGATTATCGCGACCTTATCTTCGCTGAGTTGGAGATCGCTAAACTCTGTATTGCAGAATCTATGCTTGTATTTGACGACTCGAGAGCCGAAACCACTCTGCTCGGCCACCAGGCGTTTTTTCGCCAATGAATCCAGTGCGGCCTGGGTATCAGACTCCGACAAATTCATCACAGGCTCGCGGCTCGATTTCTGATTACAGGCCAGGGTGAGTCCGTTCAGGGAGAGGGGATATTGCTCTGGCGTGGTTTTTTCTTTTTCAAGCAGACAACCGATCACACGTGCTTCATGGGAGGTGAGTTTCATGATTTAGGTACTCGGATAAAAAAAAGCATAGCCCTGTTATAACAGAGCCATGCTTTTATGCAAAGACAATCAGAGGCTTGGTAACCTTTGCTGCTTAACTTCTATTCAGTCAGGCGGATACCGTCGGCTTCGATGGCGATCTGCTGGCGCTTGTAGAGGCCGCCTATACTCTTCTTGAAGGCCTTCTTGCTCATGGCTAGCTCGGCGTAGATCACCTCGGCATCCGTCTTGTCGGTCAGGGGCAGGAAGCCGCCGGCCTGGTTGAGTTTCATCAAGATAGCGGTGGCGTGCTTGTCCAGCTCTTCTTTGGCGCCGCGCTGTAAAATCAGATCTATCTTGTCGTCACTTCTGACCCGCTTGATGAAGCCTTTGATACGCTGGCCAAACCTAAGGGGCTGATACACCTCATTCTTATAGAGCACGCCCCAGTGAGCGTTATCTACGATGGCCTTGTAGCCAAGATCTGTCGTGCCGGCGATGATGAGGCTCACCTCCTGGCCGTTCTTGTATGGTGGCGGCGTTTTATCGAGGAACTTGTCTATCTTCGATGAGGCGACGATACGATCGTCGGCGCTGTTGACATAGACATAGACCAGATAGGAGCGTCCCACCTCGATCTCCCTGTGCTGCTCACCAAAGGGCAACATCAGATCTTTATCCAGGCCCCAGTCTAGGAAGGCGCCGTAAGGACCGGTCGCGACCGCCTTAAGGTAGGCAAACTGGCCCACCTGCGCCTTGGGGCGTTTGGTGGTGGCGATCACCATATCTTCAGAGTCCAGATAGAGAAAAACCTCGACGCTGTCGCCTATCTCGCAGCCTTGTGGGGCAACCTTATTAGGCAGTAATACCTGGCCGAATTCATGGGCATTTAAGTACACACCAAAATCGACGCGTTTGACGATCTCTAAGGTGCAGCGTTTTCCTATCTCTATCATCTGGTTCTCTATAGCTAATGGCTTAGACGTTAAATGTGGCGATTATAGTGGAAATCTTGCCAAGATGCTTTAGCCTAAGTTGTTTATTCTGGCGTAAATGGCATTAATTTCGGCCAAGCGGTGGATGAAGACATTCGACTCGAATACCGGGCCGAGTGGAATCTCGTTAGGAGGTCCAGTCGATAAGCTGCATGTTAGCGGGCTGAAGACGGCATTTACTGTAAAATACGCTGAACACCCGTAAGGGATAAAAGGCAGTCTGGCCGCGTGCTTGAATGCAAAAAACCTTGTAATAAATTAATGTGATAATGATACTTGCATTTAGTTAAATTCAGGGGTTTAATTGCGCGCCTTTTTTTACTTTAGACAAGTATAAATTGAGTTAACTTATATGGCGGGGACTCGAAGGATAACTTCGATATCTGACACCCAAAAACGGTGTTGATGTTGCGGCTTATTTACCTGATAGGTGCGATAGTAAGTAACATTAATGTGTTGGCAGACAAAGCAGCTGCCGAATATGAATGTAAATAGACAGGTTGAGAGAATATGAGTAATTGGTCTATTAAAGATGCTTATGTTGGTTATAACGTTAATTACTGGAGCTCTGGGCTCTACGGCATAAGCGAGGCCGGTGAGGTGACGGTGTCCCCGGATCCTAATCATCCTGAGCACACTATAGGGTTAAATGAACTCGCTAAGGATATGGTGAAATCCGGCGTGGCCTTGCCTGTATTGGTGCGCTTCCCGCAGATCCTGCATCACAGAGTCAATAGCCTGTGTAACGCCTTCAATCAGGCGATCACCCGTTATGACTATCAGTCAGATTATCTGCTTGTCTATCCCATCAAGGTGAACCAACAGCAAACTGTGGTCGAAGAGATCCTGGCGAGCCAGGTCTCTAAAGAAGTGCCGCAGCTTGGCCTAGAGGCCGGTAGTAAGCCTGAGCTGATGGCGGTACTCGCCATGGCGCAGAAAGCCAGCTCGGTGATCATCTGTAATGGCTACAAAGATGTGGAATATATTCGCCTGGCGTTGATCGGCGAAAAGCTGGGTCACCAGGTCTATATCGTGTTGGAGAAGCTCTCAGAGCTAAAGGTTGTCCTCGAAGAAGCCAAGAAGCTGGGCGTGACTCCGCGTCTTGGTCTGCGTGTGCGTCTGGCCTTCCAGGGCAAGGGCAAGTGGCAAGCCAGCGGCGGTGAGAAGTCTAAATTTGGTCTGTCTGCGGCTCAGGTGCTGAACGTTATCGACTCCCTCAAAGCGCAGGACATGCTCGACAGCCTGCAGCTGCTGCACTTCCACCTGGGCTCGCAAATCGCCAACATTCGCGATATCCGTAGCGGTGTGAGTGAGGCGGGACGTTTCTACTGTGAACTGCAGAAGATGGGCGCTAACGTTAAGTGCTTCGACGTGGGCGGTGGCCTGGCGGTGGACTATGACGGTACCCGTAGCCAGAGCAGCAACTCGATGAACTATGGCCTGACCGAATACGCCAATAACATCGTCAGCGTGCTGAACGATATGTGCCGCGAGTACGATCAGCCTATGCCGCGTCTCATCTCTGAGTCTGGTCGCTATCTCACGGCGCACCACGCCGTGTTGATCACCGACGTGATTGGCACCGAGGCCTATAAGCCTGAAGAGCTGCAGGCGCCGGACGAAGAGGCACCGCAGCAACTGAAGAACATGTGGGATTCATGGGGTGAGGTCAGTGGCCGCGCCGATCAACGCGCCCTGATCGAGATCTACCACGACGTACAGAGCGATCTGGCCGAGGTGCACTCACTGTTTGCGCTAGGGCAGATGAGCCTGTCCGATAGGGCCTGGGCGGAGCAGATGAACCTGCGCGTCTGTTACGAGCTTAAGGGCGTGATGAGCGGTAAGTACCGTTTCCACCGTCCGGTGATCGACGAGCTCAACGAGAAGCTGGCGGACAAGTTCTTCGTGAACTTCTCGCTGTTCCAGTCGCTGCCCGATGCCTGGGGTATCGATCAGGTGTTCCCTGTGATGCCACTAAGCGGTCTGGATAAGGCGCCCGAGCGCCGCGCCGTGATGCTGGACATCACCTGTGACTCAGACGGTACTGTGGATCAGTACGTCGATGGTCAGGGTATCGAAACCACGCTGCCGGTTCCGGCCTGGAGTGCAGAGAGCCCATACCTTATCGGTTTCTTCCTGGTGGGTGCCTACCAGGAGATCCTTGGGGATATGCACAACCTGTTCGGCGACACTAATTCGGCCGTGGTCAGGTTAGACGATGATGGTCTGGTGAATATCGAGTCGGTACTGGCCGGTGATACGGTTGCCGATGTGCTGCGCTACGTTAACTTGGACGCCGTCTCTTTCATGCGTACCTATGAGGAGTTGGTGAACCTGCACATTCAGGAAGATGAGCGGGCCAATATTCTTGAAGAGCTGCAGATTGGACTGAAAGGCTACACCTATCTGGAAGATTTTTCCTGATTGGCAGGCTAGCCTGTTTCGCCTGGGATCTCGGCTAGTTTATGCCGGGATCCTTTAAGACGATGAGGAGCGGGTCGATGTATTTTGAAGGGGCGGAGAAGCGCTTATCGCTGACGCTGGCGCCGGGTTGTCCGTCGCTCAGGACCTTGGGCGATGCCTATTGGCGCCGCGCCCTTTTAAAGAGTGATACAGAGATCCTCTCTAAGCTAAGCAGTGAGCAATGCGACGCATACCTGCTGAGCGAGTCCAGCCTGTTCGTCTGGCACGATAGCCTGGTGCTCATCACCTGTGGCAACACCCGGCTTATTGAGACGGTACTGTTTCTGGTCGATTCATTAGGTGGCAAGCAACTTGCCAGCCTGAGTTACCAGCGTAAGAGCGAGATCTTACCCGCCTTGCAGAGCAGTCGCTTCGAGGAAGATATCGCTAGGCTGAGTGGCATGCTAAGGGGCAATGCCTATCGTATCGGCCATTTGGATGGTCATTATCATCAACTCTTCTTTTCGGGAAAAATGACGCGGCTCAAGCCCGCGCAAGTGGTGCAGATGTACCATATTCGCGGCGATGTGGCCGACTTTCTGCTGAGCGATAAGCAATCGACTCAAGCGATCGCCAGCAGACTGAATTTATCCCGGCTCTTGTCTGGGTTTGAATTAGATACGCACCTGTTTTCACCCCTTGGCTATTCGCTCAATGCCCTGCGCGGTGAGGACTATTTCACCCTGCACATTACCCCCCAAGAGACGAGCTCCTATGTGAGTCTTGAAACGAATTTGTCGCTCGGTGCCGGTCTTGACGGTATAGTAGTTGAGTTACTCAAACGCTTGAATCCGCTCAGCTGGGACATTGCAGGATTTGAGGCCGAGGAGCTAGGATATTGCCCCGAGCAGTATAGCCTGCAGGCTCGCGGCGAACTTGCCTTGGCAGATGGCCAAGGCTTATATATAAAACACTATAAACAGCGTGATTGTGAGCAGTTGTTGCCCGTTACGTTGTGATCTTTACTTCTATGATTTGGAGCATATATGACCACTATTGCAGATAAGCCTGATTACTCGCTTTACTCAAATGCATTTGGTTATTTAAGACAGCCACTAGATTTTAAGCCGCTCGAGAGCGATGCCGATGTGGTGGTACTGGGCTTGCCGTTTGATATGGCGACTACGGGCCGCTCGGGTGGTCGTATGGGCCCTGGCGCCATACGTCAGGCCTCGGTAAACTTGGCCTGGGAAGAGTGCCGTTGGCCTTGGGATTTTAAGTTGTCCGATCACCTTAAAATGGTCGATGCGGGCGATCTGGTATTCGATTGTGGTGATGCTGCCGATTTTACTCAGCGTGTCGAAGACTTTGCGACGGCCATTCTCGACTCTGGTAAGGCACTACTTAGCTTCGGTGGCGATCACTTTGTGACCCTGCCGCTACTACGTGCCCACTACAAGAAGCATGGCAAGATGGCGCTGTTGCATTTCGATGCGCACACAGACACCTATAGCCAGGGTAGCAAGTACGACCATGGCACCATGTTCTTCCACGCGCCAAATGAAGGGATCATCGATGCCTCTCACTCTGTGCAGGTGGGGATCCGTACCGAGTATGATAAGCCAAGCCACCTGTTTAAGGTGATCGACGCCGCCGCGGCCAACGAGCTAAGCGCCGATGAGATTGTCGCCCAGATTAAAGACCGTGTCGGCGACATGCCTTTGTACGTCACCTTCGACATCGACTGTCTGGATCCAGCCTTCGCGCCGGGTACGGGTACGCCTGTATGTGGTGGCCTCACCAGCGACAAGGCGATGAAGATCATTCGCGGTCTGTGCGGCATGAACGTGGTGGGCATGGACGTGGTAGAGGTGGCGCCAGCCTATGACAGTGCAGAGATCACCGCATTGGCCGGCGCGACGTTAGGCCTGGAGATGCTACACGTTTGGGCTTGTGCCCATAAGAAGTAAACCAAACGGGACAGGGTAAGGAAGCAGATGTCGAACTTAAGTGATATTAGACGAGAATACACCCTGGGCGGGCTGCACCGAGAGGAGCTGCCCGACAATCCCATGGTGTTGTTTGAGAAGTGGATAGAGCAGATCCGTGATGCGGAGATCCTGCCGGATCCCACCGCCATGTCGATGGCGACCGTCGATGCCGAAGGTCAGCCGTTTCAGCGCATCGTGCTGCTAAAACGCTTCGATGACGATGGCTTTGTGTTTTTCACTAACCTGGCCAGTCGCAAGGCGGAGCAGATAGCGCAAAACAACAAGGTGAGCCTGCTGTTTCCCTGGCACGCCCTTGAGCGTCAGGTGGCGGTAACGGGCGTGGCGGAGCAGCTATCCACCACCGAGGTGCTTAAGTACTTCGTTACGCGTCCCAAGGAGAGTCAGATCGCAGCCTGGGTGTCTAAGCAATCCAGTAAGATCTCTGCGCGTCAGGCGCTTGAAAGCAAGTTTGCCGAGATGAAGGCCAAGTTCAGCCAGGGTGAGGTGCCACTGCCTAAGTTCTGGGGCGGTTATCGTGTGCGGCCCAGCAGCATAGAGTTCTGGCAGGGCGGTGAATACCGACTGCATGATCGCTTCCTCTATACGCGTCAAGACGCTAGCCGCCTTGATAGTGGCTGGAATATCGACCGTCTGGCGCCTTAAGTGTTTTCCGTTAAAGAGATGCTTCAATAATAAAAAAACCACCGCTTGCGGTGGTTTTTTGTTTTAAGTGATGCCTGTGGTTACCATTTCTTCTTCGGCTGGAACAGCACATCGATATCGTCTTCTTCGCTCTTCTGCTGTGGGGCATTAGGCTGGGCCATCTTCTGCGCTCCCATGATCTCATCGAGGAGCAACTTGGCTTCATCCACCTTCTTGGTGATAAAAGGATCGTTTGGCGTTAGCGCTTTAATGGTGTGCAGGGTCGCCAATGCCTTGGTCACCATCTGCTTGGAGGAACCATATTGCTTCATGAAGCAGGCGGTGCGGGCGCGCGACAACATAGAGTCAACATTGATCCTCAGCTGCAGGCTGTCTACACGAGCCTCTTCCTGGGCGAAGACGTTAGGGTCGACCTTGCCCTTGTTGTGTTCGGCGCGCAAGATGGCCTTGAGTTTCTTTAACACCTTAACCAGATCCAGGATCTGTTTGTCTGTGTCCGGCAGGCGAAAGCTCTCTATGGCTGGGGTCTGTTTCTGGGCATTGTGCAGGTTCTCTATCTGGCCAGTAAGATCGGTGAGGCGACGCTGGTAGTCGGCCGCCTGAGGGCCGCCTAAGGTGACAGACTGGCTTAAGGCATCTTGTACTCGCTTATAGAGGATGAGCACCAGATTGGTAGAGCAGGGAAACATTCCTGTGCATGAAAGCACGTTTTCGGTTTCATCGATGATGGCTCTTTGTCTGGCTAATTCTGTTCTTCGCTCGGCCTCGGCACGTTCTTTTTGTTGTTGGATGACATTGATGCCAATAACCAATAGCAACAATGCACCGATGAGGATCAGAACCAAAGTAAAAATCATAGATCTACCAATTTTTATGCAATTCCATTAATGCTACTATAAATCAACACGCTAGCATAGTTATCTTAGACTAGCTTTATCGTTATGTCGTGTGATTCATCTCACCTCTATGCTATATTCCCCTTTGATTTAATTTTTCGCCTGTACTATAACTAATTCTTATAGTAACTCTTATGATTAGGGTATCGATTTCAGGCCGTGGCGCTCACTAAGAGACCGACCTTTGCAAAGGAAAGACGATGAAGCTGCAACAACTCAGATACATTGCTGAAGTGGTGAATCACAACCTTAATGTGTCGGCGACCGCTGAGAACCTTTACACCTCACAGCCTGGGATCAGTAAACAGGTGCGTATGCTCGAAGATGAGCTGGGCATCCAGATCTTTGGCCGTAGCGGTAAGCATTTAACCCATGTGACACCGGCCGGCCAGCAGGTGATTAATATTGCCAACGACATACTGGGCAAGGTGGAGAGCATCAAGAAGGTTGCCGAGGAATATACCAAGCCGGATCAGGGTGAGCTCAACATAGCCACCACGGATACTCAGGCGAGGTATGCCTTGCCGGGGATCATCCGTGCCTTTATCGATCGCTATCCCAAGGTTAACCTGCATATGCATCAGGGGACGCCTTCGCAGATAAGTGAGCTGGCGGCGCGGGGCGATGCTGATTTTGCCATCGCAACAGAAGGGATGCATCTGTATACGGATCTCATCATGTTGCCATGCTATCACTGGAATCGCTCCATAGTGGTGACCAAAGATCATCCTCTGGCCTCACGCACTCAGATCAGCATCGAAGACTTGGGCCGCTTCCCGCTAGTCACCTATGTGTTTGGCTTTGATAGAGAATCAGAAATCGAGAAGGCCTTTAACCGCGCCGGTATCGACCCTAGGGTTGTGTTTACCGCCACCAGTGCCGATGTGCTCAAGACCTATGTCAGGTTGGGCTTAGGGGTTGGGGTGATCGCCTCCATGGCTATCGATCCTGTGATAGACAAAGATCTGGTGGCCATAGATGCCAGCCATCTGTTTGCCCACAGCACAACTAAGATTGGCTTTAGAAAGGGTAACTTCCTGCGTAATTATATGTATGAGTTTATCGAGCATTTCGCGCCGCATCTGACCAAGGATATTGTAGAGAAGGCGGTGGCGTTAAGAGACCCTCAGCTTATCGAGAATCTGTTTGCGGATGTGGAGCTGCCGATCCGTTAACGCCTTAGGGAAGGTGCGAACAAGTCGTCGCACAGCTCTGGCTTTGATAGCAGCGACAGTTCAAGGCATTCAACTGAGGGCATGCCGAGGCCTGCTGAAGTTGAATAACGCCGAAATGGTGTTGCTATCAAAGCCCCGCAGGGCGAGGCTTACAGCGGTATTTGCTGCGTTACAGTTCTTGCGAAGGACTAGGGCCATTCGCTGCAAACTGTGCCTAGCATCTATCCACTTTAAGCACACGCAGAGCAAG
>NZ_JAKEVJ010000099.1:0-16160 GCF_022398425.1 Shewanella sp. Isolate7
ACATTATATAACTATATATTTTTATTGTTTAGTTGACTCATTTCGGTTTCACATTGATTCTCGCTGAGGTAGAATTCGTCAAGTTTTTGACTTGCTGAGTAGGTACAATGAAGAAGTTAGCATTATTACTAGTGTTAGCGCCACTTTATGCACATGGAACGGCGCCTTTTGGACTTGATTGGGGGGAGGATGTCAGCCGGTATGGCGAGGTCAAACGCCAGGGAGATGAACTCAGGGTAGAAACCCATGCGTTACCTAAATCTTTATCTTTAGCCAATGACTATGTGCTGTATGCCGACAAGCAACATGGGCTATTAAAAGTTATCGTGACAAGCAAAATCTATGGCTTATATGATGATGACTATAAAGAAGATTTTAATTTTATTAAGCAATCATTGCTCGATACGGGTTATCAGACGACTCAATATTTTGCCAATGAGATGAGTTCATATAAATGCGTATTACAGGTAAGCTGCTCGGGTAAGCGTTGGTATGGAGCAATGGATGATGGTACCAACGTCTCGCTTGAACAGCTATCCGAGACGCGTGAAGATGGCTATATCAGAATGACTTTTAAGTCGCCTAGGTTGCTACAGATAGAGGCCGAGCGTGAGGAGCTTAAGCAGCTGAAACAGAAGAATAAGAATCACAGCGATAGATTAGCATTCGGTTAAATAGCCCTTAACATTAAAACTTGGCCTGTGTTGTCGTAACAGTATCCCGGTAAAGAGCCTTCGTCGGTAAAAAGCACTGTCGAAAAGAGTAATAAGGCCCACCTGTTCATCTGGTGGGCTTTTTTGATCTCTGCGCTAAAAATCATCACTCGTTAACCGAGTTAACTCCTTTATTTATATGAAGGATCACAAATTGGTCATTTGTGAGTATACTGACAGGAATAACGTCACATCGAGGATAGTGCAATGGCCGAAGAGACCATTTTCAGTAAAATTATTAGACGCGAAATTCCCGCCGATATCCTATATCAAGATGAGTTGGTCACGGCCTTTCGTGACATTCAACCTAAGGCGCCAACCCATATTCTCATCATCCCTAACCATCTTATTCCGACGGTTAACGATGTGAAGGCATCTGACGAGAAGGCATTAGGGCGCATGATGACGGTGGCGGCCAAGCTGGCTGATGAGGCGGGGATCGCCGAAGACGGTTATCGTCTCATCATGAACTGTAATAAGCATGGCGGCCAGGAAGTCTTCCATATTCATATGCACCTATTAGGCGGCGATTTTATGGGACCGCTGGTGTCGCGTTAATCCCGACTTACTTCTGGACTGTGTTGAGCAATGAAGACAAATCCTGATTTTTTCCCGCTGACGGACTTGGCCACACGCTTTGTCGGCCAGCTAGTGCAGTGCCGCCGACTCGGACTGAGTGTGCTTGAAGCCAGCGAGCAGCACGTGTTGATCGAGCTTCCCTATAGCAGCGAGCTGATCGGTTACCCCGATACCGGTGTGATACACGGCGGGGTGATCACCACCTTGATGGACACCGCCTGTGGTACGGCGGTGGTGTGCAATATCTTCGATAAGTACAAGTCTCTTGAGTTATCGCCGACGCTGGATCTGAGAGTTGATTACATGAAACCGGCCGAGCCGAATAAGAGCGTTTATGGTTTTGCCGAGTGTTATAGGCTCTCATCGAGCGTGGCCTTTACCCGCGCCATCGCCTATCAGGATTCTATCGATGATCCTATCGCCCATGCGGTGGGCTCTTTCATGCGCATCAGCCCAGAGATGGTGGGTGATGCCTTCAGACAGGCTTTGATGGGAGAAGGGGAATGATCATGGTTTCGCCAGAGGCTAATCAGGCACTAAACGTTAAAGATATCGTCAAGAAGGCCACCGAGCTCAACGATTTCGGTCACCTATTGGCACACGTACCTTATGCAAAGTTTATCGGCATGCAGGTGGCACGCTTCGGCGACGAGCTGGTGTTTCAGCTGCCCAAGAAAGATGAGAATATCGGTAATCCAACTCTGCCAGCCATTCATGGCGGGGTGATCGCCGGTTTCATGGAGATGTCGGCCATCGTGCAGTTGATGGTGTTTATGCAGACCACTAAGGTGCCCAAAATTGTCGACTTCTCTATCGATTACCTGCGAGCCGGCCATCATAGAGACAGTTTTGCCGAGTGCAAGATCACTCGCCAAGGGCGACGGGTGGCCAACGTAAACATCAACTGCTGGCAAACCAACCGTAAGGCGTTGATCGCCACGGCACGTGCCCATTTTCTGATAGAGTAACCGAGTCAATGGTTGGCGTTAGGAGGGTAAAGATGAACAAGGGATTAGTGTTAGGCTGCATGTTGTTGGGACTGGCAGCCTGTGCGCCGCATACCGGCGGCATCATGACCAGCTCTACCGGCGAGGTGCGGGTGGACAACGGCTCCTTCCACTCGGATGTGGATGTCAGTGGGGTGGCCACACAGGCTGAGGCGGGTTTCTTGCGGGCCCGCGCTACCGTTATCAGCAAGGCGGCCACAGATCTCCATCTACAATATAAGTTCACCTGGTACGATATCAATGGTGCGGCGGTGGAAGATGAGGGCGTGAGCTGGAAGGCGCTTAAGCTCCATGGTAAGCAGCAGATGCAGGTGACGGCGCTGTCGCCTAATGCCACTGCGGTGCGCTGCGAACTCTATGTGCGCGAGGCCATTTCCAATTAAAAATCGCTTTCATGGATGAGTCGAGCGAATGATTTGATGAAAACGTCAGCAATGCAGGCGTTTTTTTATGGGTCAGGCGCAAATTTTGCGTTAAATATGTCAACTCTTTGTATGAGTCATGTATAATCGGCCTCGCCAAGGGGTGTTAATGCCAAGCCATAGGCTTTGCGATTGACTGAGATGTCCGCTGGACGAACCCTTAGAACCTGATCCGGCTAATACCGGCGTAGGAATGGGCCACATCACTAGATTCAACGCGATCTGTCTGTGCATTCTTTCTCGCTTTCTTAAGTGCCGGATCTCAATATTAATTTGAGGTCCCATGTTTACATTAAAATCTTATTCACCCATCGCCCTTGCCGTTGCTGCGGCGTTAACTCACACCAGCCTGATGGCGAACGATACGCCACCGACTAATGACGAGATGGAAGTGATCGTCGTCACCTCTGATTTTCGCCAATCCAGCCTGGACAAGGTGCCATCGAGCATCAGCGTTATCGACCAACAACAGATAGAAGACGAGGGCGCCCAGCACTTCGAAGATGTACTCAACGGTATTGCCAACTTTAACTGGTCTGGCGGCAGCTCACGGGCAAAATACTTCCAGATCCGCGGTGTCGGCGAGCAGGAGGAGTATCAGGGGGCGCCTAACTCCTCCGTGGGCTATATCATAGACGACATAGATCTGTCTGGCATTGGAATGATCTCCAGCATGTACGATCTGCAGCAGGTCGAGGTGTTGCGTGGTCCTCAGGGGACTCGCTATGGCGCCAACGCGCTGGCGGGACTCATCTATCTTAAGAGTAACGATCCCACCTCGGTATTCGAACATGGCGCCGAGGTGCAACTGGGTGACGATAACCTGCGCACCTTTAGCGGTTTCAGCTCAGGGCCGGTAACCGACTCGGGCAAGCTGCTGTACCGCGTCTCATTGCAGCAGCACGATCAGAACGGTTATCGCGACAATCTGTATCTGGGGCGTGACGACACCAATGGCCGTGACGAGTTTACCGGCCGCATCAAGCTGCGCTGGTACGCCACAGACGATCTGGTGGCGGATCTCAGCCTGATGCACGCCGACTTTAACAATGGCTATGATGCCTGGACACTGGACAACAACGGTTTCGATACCCTTACCGATGAGCCTGGCGTCGACAAGCAGCGCACCACGGGTGGCTCACTGAAGCTGACCTACTCGGGCGCCGACAGTTTTGAGCTGGTGTCGCTTAGCTCCATGGCCCAGAGTGATACTCACCACGGCTACGACGGTGACTGGGCAAATCCGGCATATTGGGCGGCCCGCAGCTGTGAGGGTGAGCCTTGCCAGTATGACTATACCTGGAACAAGCTGGGCGACAGAACCACACTGTCTCAAGAGTTTCGTCTAAGCTCCACCGAGGCGGGACGTATCTTAGGCGGTAGCACCGACTGGTTGGTGGGTGTCTATGGCCTGAGACTCACAGAAGACAACGACACTACCGAGGTCTACAACGGCTGGGAAGACAATCTCATGGCCGATTATGAGGCGACTAATTTGGCCGTTTTCGCCCAGTTAGACAGCGACCTAGGCCATGGCTATGCGCTTTCTGTCGGTGCGCGCCTCGAGCGCCGCGAGAGTGACTACAGCGACTCTGCCAACGATGCCTTCGCGCCGTCTGAGAACATGTGGGGTGGTCATATTGCCCTGAGTAAGACGCTGAGCCCAGATCATCAGGCTTATGCGCGTATCGCCCGCGGCTATAAGGCGGGTGGTTTCAACATGTCGCTGCCGACCTCATTGAGTGATAAGAAAGAGTTCCAGGCCGAGACCCTATACAACTATGAGCTTGGCCTCAAGTCCGAGTGGCTCGATGGCGACGCCACCACGCATTTCTCGCTGTTTTACATGGACAGACGCGATCAGCAGGTCTCTGCCTCCCAGCAAAACCCGGATGAACCACAGAAGTTTATCCTCTATATCGAAAACGCCGGTAGCTCCCACAACTATGGTGCCGAGCTGGAAGCCAACTGGTACGCCACAGATAACCTTAAGTTATACGCTACCCTCGGCTGGCTAGAGACCGCCTATGGCGATTACGCCTACCAGGATAAGTACGGTGGATTGGTGGACCTCAGTGGCCGCGAACTGGCTCACTCGCCTAATCTTACCTATAGCGCGGGGGCGACCTATCGCAGCGATCTGGGTTGGTTCGCCAACCTGACCACAAGTGGTAAGAGTGAGTTCTACTACTCAGACAGCAACGATTCCAAGTCAGAGCCCTATACTATCTTCAATGCCCGTGTTGGTTATGAGACAGAAACCTGGTCGGCTTACCTTTGGGGTCGCAACCTGTTTGACGAGCAGTATGGCGTGCGCGGCTTCTATTTCGGTAACGAGCCAGATAACGGCTGGGCCGACAAGCAATATATCCGCTACGGCGATCCTCGCCAGCTAGGCGTTACGCTTAACGTCAAGTTTATGTAATTGGCCGGATGTTTTTTGATTTTAGATAGTTGCTTATTACGACAGGGGCGGGCAGGGCTCGCCCCATTAAGGAGTTAAGATGAAATTAACCGCTGAAATCAGCATGTATCCCCTCAAGGATAACTATATCGATCCCATCAAGTGGTTTATCGGCAGGGTAGACGGCTACCCCAACATAGAGCGCCGTACCAATGCCATGGCCACTCAGGTGTGTGGTGAGTATGGCGAGGTGATGCAGATGTTGGCCACCGAGATGGAGGCCGCCCACCAGAAGTGGGGCAAGGCGGTGTTCGTGGTCAAGTTTATCGGCGGCGAGCTGGACCTGTCTCATCAGGAATAAGGCCAAAAGGCGAATAAGTTAACGGGAGCGACACTCATCCTATGATAGATTTCTGGTCCGCTTTGGTCAGCACCCTGACCCAGGCTTTCGAGCAGGCCAACGCCATGACGGCCTGGGAGGCCGTTGCCGTGGTCTTGGCACTGGCCTACCTGGCGCTGGCGATGCGCGGCAACATCTGGTGCTGGGCGGCGGCGTTTGTCAGCACCGCCATCTATACCTTGCTGTTTTGGGAGGTCTCCCTGCTGATGGAGTCGCTGCTCAACGTCTACTACATGGCGATGGCCGGCTACGGCTTCTGGCTGTGGCGCTATGGCGGCGGTGAAGATCATGGTGTCGAGGTGGTGAGCTGGTCGCTGGGACGGCATATCTATCTGATTGTCGCGACCAGCGTGGTTTCCCTGGTGGTCGGCCATTTGATGGCGAGCTACACTCAGGCCTCTTACCCATATCTAGACGCCGCAACCAGCTGCTTTGCCGTGATGACCACCTATCTGGTGGCCCGCAAGGTGCTTGAGAACTGGTTCTACTGGGTGGTCATTGATCTGGTCTCCATCTATCTCTATCTCAACAAGGGCTTGATGCTCACCTCTATGCTGTTCATCCTGTATGTGGGCATGGCGATTGGGGGATACTTTCTGTGGCGCACCAGCATGCAGCAGCCAAGCGAGGCGGATTACTCCTATGACTAATGCGGGCCGTGCTGTGACACCTGTCGAGGCTAGCGGCTGATGGCTGGCGATAGTCGGCGTGATGGTTTGCATGAAAGCCTGCCTGAGGCGGTTAAGACGCAGCTGGCCAGCCTGGGCTGCCCACTCGATGCGACCACACATATACAAGCGCTCTCGCGGGGGCTGAGCAACCAAAACTATCATCTGAGCAATGCCGGCAAGCAGCTGGTGCTGCGGGTCAACAGTCAGGCGAGCAGCCAGATCAGTGCCCGGGATCATGAGGTGGCGAACTGGCGTCTGGCACAGCGGCAAGGCATAGCTCCTGAGCTGATATATGTGGCGCCTGACAACCGCTTCTATCTGAGTCGTTTCATCAACACAGAGGAAGATTGGAGCCGCCTGATGACGGCCAATCCCGCTCATCCGCTGCAGGATGAAGCCGTTACCCGACCCGATGCCGAGGTGTTGCTGCTGGAGCTGCTTCGCGGCCTGAGTCGTCTGCCCGTGCCAGAGAACCCCATCTCTGTGAGCGAGCAGTGGCGGCGCTACTTTCACCGGTTAGACTGTATAGCCGAAGGTTGCCGAACTCCCGCGTCATATGGCGATCAATGGCAGCAGAGATGGCTTGAGCTTAAGGCCCATCGAGCGCGCGTCGACGCCGTCCTTGCAGAGCTCGATGCCTGTGAGCTGGCACCGCAATACAGCCACCGCGATCTCAACCCCCATAATCTCTTGATGAGTCAAGGGCGACTCTGGTGTATCGATTACGAATATGCCTGTAGCTCGCATCCCCTGGTGGATCTCGCCAGCGTGCTGGCGACCCATAGGCTCTCCACCGAGCAGCGCCATAAGCTGATCCTGGGCTACCTCGAGGGGCATCCCAAGTTAAACCACAAGGCGCAGGCGGCAATTCCGGCTGCGCTGGCACTCTATTGGTATTTTGCCGCCTGTTGGGCGCTGTTGATGGCGAGTCGGGGCGGGACAGAGGCGGGCGAGAGTGCGCCAGATACGAGTCTGCCTCACAGTGTGAGCGACTACCTGCAATGCTTCGACGACTTCATGGTGCTCATCGCCTGACTCCTCTATCTACTATCTCCCTATCTTCCTAAATCCTCTTACGCTTGTCTTTATGCAGTCTTGCTGAAATTAAATTGTTCAGCTAAGGGTCTATTAGGTAATGACAAAATAATGAGAGAGTGAGGTTATGCAGAAACTGTACGCTAAATTTACCCAGGGGATCGCCCAGCTTGATGGTGTGGCGGCCCTGGCATTGAGGCTCTATCTGGCCCCTGTGCTGATGCAGGCGGGTTACAACAAGCTGTCCCACTTTAGCGATACGGCAGCCTGGTTCGGCAACGCCGAGTGGGGGCTAGGTCTGCCCATGCCCGAGGTGATGGTGGCACTGGCGGCTGGCAGCGAGTTTGTCGGCGGGATCTTGTTGATCCTGGGCCTAGCCACCCGCTTGATCTCAATTCCCTTGATGGTCACCATGGCGGTGGCGGCCTTTAGCGTTCATTGGCAAAATGGCTGGTTGGCCATCGCCGATTCTAGCTCCTGGCTGGCCAATGAGCAGGTAATGGCGTCCGCCGAAAAACTCGCGGCGGCCAAGTCGCTGTTGCAGGAGTATGGAAATTATGACTGGCTGACCTCCTCGGGTAACTTCGTGATCCTCAATAACGGCATCGAATTTGCCGTGACCTATCTGCTGATGCTGTTTGCCTTGTTGAGCATAGGTGGTGGACGTTATACCAGCCTGGACTATTGGATTGCCCGCAAGTATCAGACTAAGGCTTAAGCAAACGCGGTAGAGTGTAAATCCCACTGTTTTGGTGGGATTTTTTTTACCAATTTGTTACCCTCGTGGTCGGTATTAATGACAGGATAATCTTTGTGGATGCGATCGAACTTCTGTTGACTCGGCAGTCTTGCCCCAGATTAGTCGCCCCGGCTCCCGATGAGGCGCAATTAACTCAGATCTTAAACGCCGCGGTGCGGGTGCCGGATCACGCAGGCCTTACCCCGTGGGAATTTATTATCGCCGAGGGTGACGGTTTAACCCGCCTGGCGGATCATTTTGTGAAGGCTATGGAGCAAGATTGCGGTGACGAGGCGGCGATAGCCAAGGCCGCCAACATGCCGATGCGCGCCCCCATGGTGGTGACTGTGGTGGCTAAGGTCAGCGAGCATCCTAAGGTGCCGGCGCTCGAGCAACATATTGCCGCAGGCTGCGCCTGTATGGCGATGCAGCAAGCGGCCTTCGCCCTCGGATTAGGTGGCATCTGGCGCACCGGGCCTTTGGCCTTTAATCGTCATCTTCATCGGGAACTCGACCTGGGTGAGCAAGATCAGATAGTGGGCTTCCTCTATCTGGGTACGCCTGCGGTGAAGGCGCCGTTAAAGCCACAAAAATCTGCAGGCTCGGCGGTGCGTTACCTCTGACAGAGGCGATAGCAGCCAATATTGTGAAGTCTGGCCAGGGAGTTTCGACTTTGGTCGGGTTTACAGGGCGGTAAAAACTGGCAAAGTGGTAATGACCCACCCTATTAGGTTTTCACCCTAAGTGATTGTGTTGCCCGCAGGTTGCGGGCATTTTTTTGCCTGTCGCAAGAGGGGCTGGGGCCTGTTGACCTTTTGAGAACAAATTTTGTTCTAATTGAGCGCGTTCAAATCGCGGCTAGAGGCTTGAGATATAGCTATTCTATATAAAAGCCGAGAAACAAAGAGTTGAACGTGCTCAAGACGAACCCTGCGGGCAGCGTCTGTATCATTTTTCTACTGCGTTATCGCTCATTGATCTAGGGAAGGGGCGAACAAGTCGTCGCACAGCTCTGGCTTTGATAGCAGCGACAGTTCAAGGCATTCAACTGAGGGCATGCCGAGGCCTGCTGAAGTTGAATAACGCCGAAATGGTGTTGCTATCAAAGCCCCGCAGGGCGAGGCTTACAGCGGTATTTGCTGCGTTACAGTTCTTGCGAAGGACTAGGGCCATTCGCTGCAAACTGCGCCTTGCATCTATCCACTTTAAGCACACGCAGAGCAAGCACGGGAGTGAACGCTAAAGTTCAACAGGCCCTAGACACCAACACCCACGTTGAGGTTTTCGAACCAGTCGAGGAACTGCCTTACCTGTTCACCACGGAAGATCCTACCGTGCTGGGGACAGAGATACTGAACATCGAGTCTACGCACCCGTTTTATCCAATCGTTTTTGGCACGATTCGACGGCATCCACCGCTGATGAAAGTAGGCCATCTTGGCGCAGTGTTGCTCGAAATCATCCACATAGATATCTGCCTGGGGATCCTCCAGCGCCGCCCCTATATCGCCCGTCATCAGCACCTTGGTTACCGGGTCATACACATGAAAATTCCCCGAGGCGTGCAGGTAGTGGGCCGGGATAAACTGCAGCTCCACCTGATCCAAGTTTAAACTACCACCGTTGTCGGCTATGGGCTCATAGCTGATGTTATGCATACCAAAGTGACGGATGAACCCCTCCCACAACCAAGGGGAGTAGAGTTTGGCCTTGGGCAGGGTTTGGTCCCATAGCCCGAGAGAGGAGATGATGTCCGGGTCCTGGTGTGAGGCAAACAGGTGGGTCAGCTGACTCAGGGGAATGTGTTTGACTATGTTAGCCAGCATGGCCGCGAACAGCTCTATGCCGCCTGGATCCATCAGCAGGGCATGGTGGCTGCTGACGACCATGTATTGGTTGGTGTCGATGATCTTATCGGGTTTATCGGGGTCGCGACCAAAGTAGAGCCATTTGTGGGTGGGGGTTTCGATGATTAGCTCACTCTTCATGGTTGTGACTCCTTGTCTGTAAAAAAGGTCTGCAAAAAATGTTCAGGGGGCTGTGTTGCCAAAGAGGGTAATGGCGTGGTCGACGCGCCGGCGGATCAGCTGGGCGACATCATCCACCCGGTTAGCCACATCGTTGAATATGGCCTGGTTGGCGGTATCGACCCTACACGCCTCGATGCGGCAGATGGAGGCCAGAATATTCGCGGTGCGTAGATTACGTTTAAGTTCAAAGAGCTGGTTTTCCATCCTGTCGATAAGGCGATCAAATTCTTGTTGTAACTTGCTGTGATTGGCCTGGGTGGCGGCGACGGCAGGATTGATGGTATCGCCATAGGGCGCGCCATTGGCCTTGAGTTTGGCTCGTTGAAAATGTTTAAGGGCCACCGCGGCGCGGGCGGTCTCTGTGGCGAGGCGACTGGCCTGGTGAGCCAGCTGATTGATGTCGGTTGCCGCCTTCATGGTGTAGGAGGCGAGATCGTCGATAAAGCCGGTTAACGCCTTAAAACCAAGCGCTGCGTTCCCTACCCGTGCCGAGGCGGCCTGGGCATTGCTGGCGGTGAGATTAATCTGTTTACAGTAGCTGAGCGTCTGATTGAGTTCGGCGGCG
This sequence comes from Shewanella sp. Isolate7, assembly GCF_022398425.1. NCBI lineage: Bacteria > Pseudomonadati > Pseudomonadota > Gammaproteobacteria > Alteromonadales > Shewanellaceae > Shewanella > Shewanella sp. Isolate7. The sequence goes on from NZ_JAKEVJ010000099.1 coordinate 10,566, forward strand.
ACCACTGCCGCAATGACATGATATTGACTGATTTTTGGCGTGTGTTGTGTCATTTAGAACCACTTCCTATGTAGAACCAATCACAGTATAGTCGAGTTCAAAGGATGTGGAGGAGAATGAATTGCTTACCTTAGAAACTGAGCGTCTTATCCTGCGTGAGATGACGGTAAAAGACGCCCCCTTTATGTTGGCATTACTCAATAGTCAGGGCTTTCTCGACAACATAGGCGATCGCGGTGTGCGCACCCTGGCACAGGCGGAAAATTACCTGATCGAAGGGCCGATCAATAGCTATCAAGAACATGGCTACGGCATGTATTGCTTCGAGCTGAGACAAAGCGGTGACATCCTTGGTGTGGCGGGGCTGGTGAATCGTGAGCAGCTGCCGGGCATCGACCTTGGTTATGCGCTGCTGCCAGAGTTTCTGGGCAAGGGCTATGCACTGGAGGCCTGCCAAGCCGTACTCGCCCATGCCAAGGCGTTAAGGCTTGGCGAGCTGCTGGCCATAGTCAATGAGGACAACCAGGCCTCGAGGACATTGTTGGAAAAGTTAGGCTTTAGCTTAAAGGGTCCCATGGCCTGGGGGGGAGATGAAGAGGTGCTTCTTTACAATATAACGCTTTAATTAAATTGGATATTTTGTTAGCGTGTGTATTAGCAATGTCGCAACCTAGTCTGCCTTTGGCTTAGTCCGCTTTTTGCTTAGGGCAGACCTGCGAAGGTAAGGGGCTAGCCCCTCGCCGGGCACAAACGACAAGCAGGACATTTCATCTATCGGTCATATGGTTTTGCTATTACTAGGGCCAGTTGAGCTTTCCTGTTTGTGTTGCAGCAGATTGCAGGTGATTTATACAAGGCAGAGCCAGTGAGCTGTAGTGATGCTACACAAGCTTAAGGCATGGAGTTTCAACATGAGTCAGGATGCATTGAGAGGCTGTTTAAGTGGTGAGCGCGTGGTGCTGGAGCTGCTGCAGGAGGAGCATATTCCCGCCTTGTCTATCGCGGTGAGTGATGGCGAGCTGTGGAACCTCTGGTATACCTCGGCGCCCCATCCCGATGAGATGAAGGCCTATGTCGAGCAGGCCCTAGCCAGTGAGCAGCGTGGTGAGGCGCTGGCGTTTGCCGTCAGAGACAGACGCTCGGGCGAGATAGTCGGCTGTATCCGATTGATGTCGTGGGATCAGACCCACAGGCGTATCGAGATTGGCCATACCTGGTATGCCAAGGGGGCGCAGCGCACCGGGGTAAACAGCGAGTGTAAACTCCTGCTACTCACCTACGCCTTCGAGACCTTAGACGTGATTGCGGTGGAGTTTCGCACCCACTGGCATAATCAGCGATCCCGTGAGGCGATCACTCGCCTAGGGGCTAAGCAAGATGGCGTGCTGCGAAATCATCGCATTTTGAAAGACGGCACCATACGCGATACCGTGGTTTACTCTATCATCGCCTCAGAGTGGCCGACCGTGAAGCAGAACCTTAAGTTTCGAATGCGTCAGTATCAAGAACACCAATAATACCAATCACAGTAAATATGTGATCAGAAATAGCGCAGGGAAAACGCTTGAGAACAAAGCAGGATTTTTAGATAAGTAGTTATTCTACAATTAAAAATACTAATACAGTTATCGAGCGTTTTAACAAGCTAGAATGATCAATTGTTTATTACGATTGGTATAAGTTAACTTTACATATCAGGGAGGATAAATGTCGGGAGAATTACGCAGGGCAAGCTTGGAAGATGCCGCCGTAGTCACGAGTCTGTTTGACGAATATCGCCAGTTTTATGGCCAGGCGAGCGATATCGACCTGGCCAGCAAGTTTATCAACGCCAGATTGGCTCGCAAGGATGCGGTGATCTTCTTGATGTTGGATGCCCAGGGCAATGGACTGGGTTTTTGTCAGCTCTATCCCAGTTTCAGTTCTATCCATGCCCGCGCCAATCTTATCTTGAGCGACCTCTATGTCACCCAGCATGCCCGCTGTGTCGGAGTAGGGCGACGATTGATGAACACCGCCATCGATTATGCCAAGGCCAAGGCCAAGGGCATCGCCTCTATTTTCTTAGAAACCCATAAAGACAACCATCAGGCTCAGGCGCTGTATGAGTCTCTGGGCTTTAAGGTCGAGCAAGAATTTTTAAGCTATAACCTTGATATTCAGTGACATCTAAAGTAGAAATGATTCAAACTCATTGCTCAAGGACAGTATTGATGCGCAAGACTCTCACACTTTCGCTGTTAGCCCTCATGGCCAATAGCGCAGCCGCCGCTCCCTCAGAAGCCGAATTGGCCTTCAACAAAGAGGTGCTGGAGTGCGCCGCCTATTATCAAATCGCTTCAGAGACCATCGCCGGCATGAATGCGCCGCAGATGAAGCCAGTGGGTGAAAGGCTTAAGCAATCTGGTCAAGACGCCGTCACCCTGGCGAAAAAGTATCAGGATGCCGACAAGGTCGAGCAGCAGCTTGCGGCGACCATCGCCGATCAAAGAGCCAGCCTGCCGAGCAATAACAATCTTGGCAGTCTCATGGGCCGCTACAAAGGGCCTTGCCAGAAGCTGATGGCCAATCCGCAGCAGCGCCTGGATTATTGGATCATGGCAACCATGTAAACTCGTCTGAGTTGCCGATTAATTTTTCGAAAAAGAGTGCGCTGGTGCACTTTTTTTTGATCGGGCATGAAACAAGGATTCGACTAGACTGGTCTAGGTAAGAGTGATCTTTACTCGCTCGTTTTCATGGAGACTCGATGAACATCTATTTTCTCATCGCCGGCATCATCGCCATCCTAACCTGTATCGGCCATTTTACCTTAGGTAAGACCCGTTTCTTAACCCCTATGCTTGAGGCCGATTTCGACCCCATCGCTAAATCTGTCATGCACTGCGTGTTTCACTATATCTCGGTCTTTCTAGTGCTATCGGCGCTGGTACTGCTGGCCTGTTCCTTTGCCATGGTGTCTAGCATGCAAAGCTATGGATTGCTGCTCTTTATCGCGCTGAACTTTGTGTTGTTTGCCATCTGGCAGATCTACATAGGGTATTTTGCCGAGATGAAGGGGGCGTTTCGTTCTATGTTTCAGTGGATCTTCTTCGCCCTTGTGAGCGCCTTTACGTTGGCGGGTATCTTGCTTAATTAATCAAAGGGTCAATCTAGCGCTAAATCTAACGTTAAACCTAGCGCTAAATTTAACGCTAGTCCAGGGGCGAATCTAGGGTGATTCCAGGGTGAAGCAAGGATAGCGCTAGGATGCCAGGGAAGGGGATACAGGCTCAGTCTTGTATGAATCTAACTTTCGTCATAAAGCTAAGTCTCACGATAATAAAATTCACGAATCTAAAGCTCTCGAATCTAAAGCTCTCGAAACTAAAGCGAGTAAATCGAAATCTCGTGAATCTAAGGAAGGTGCGAACAAGTCGTCGCACAGCTCTGGCTTTGATAGCAGCGACAGTTCAAGGCATTCAACTGAGGGCATGCCGAGGCCTGCTGAAGTTGAATAATGCCGAAATGGTGTTGCTATCAAAGCCCCGCAGGGCGAGGCTTACAGCGGTGTTTGTTGCGTTACAGTTCTTGCGAAGGACTAGGGCCATTCGCTGCAAACTGTGCCTTGCATCTATCCACTTTAAGCACACGCAGAGCAAGCACGTCGCACAGCTCTGGCTTTGATAGCAGCGACAGTTCAAGGCATTCAACTGAGGGCATGCCGAGGCCTGCTGAAGTTGAATAATGCCGAAATGGTGTTGCTATCAAAGCCCCGCAGGGCGAGGCTTACAGCGGTGTTTGTTGCGTTACAGTTCTTGCGAAGGACTAGGGCCATTCGCTGCAAACTGTGCCTTGCATCTATCCACTTTAAGCACACGCAGAGCAAGCACGGGACTTATTCGCACCTTCCCTAAAGCTAATGAATCTAAAGCTCGTGAACATAAAGCTCATACTAATAGCTTATCGACTCAAGTTAGGCCTGAAGATTATTCGCCCAGTGGCGCACTCGCTTCGTAGCAGCTGTTCGTGGCCTGGCAATCATTGTCCTGGCTGCTGAGGTAAGTGGTGTTCAGTGCTGGCTCATCATCTTTAAAGTTGGCCCACTCGCTCTTGATGGTCGACAGCCAGCCATCTTCCTCGGCGCCCAAGTAATTGGAGACGTCGACAAAGGTTAGCCAGAAGGCATAGGCCACGATTGAATAAATTGTAAAACGAAACATGATGTGCACCCAGGTGTTACTAAATTAGAAACGCACTATACGCTGCTTTTTTTAGGGAATAAACTGTCAATATTTTACCGCTTTTTAGCATATTTTGATGTTTATTAACTACACGTATTTATTGATAAAGTATATGTGCTGAGTGTTTCGGTGTTGGTATAAATGACGCTGTCATTTTATTAGGGAAGGTGCGAACAAGTCGTCGCACAGCTCTGGCTTTGATAGCAGCGACAGTTCAAGGCATTCAACTGAGGGCATGCCGAGGCCTGCTGAAGTTGAATAACGCCGAAATGGTGTTGCTATCAAAGCCCCGCAGGGCGAGGCTTACAGCGGTATTTGCTGCGTTACAGTTCTTGCGAAGGACTAGGGCCATTCGCTGCAAACTGTGCCTAGCATCTATCCACTTTAAGCACACGCAGAGCAAGCGCGGGACTCGTCGCACAGCTCTGGCTTTGATAGCAGCGACAGTTCAAGGCATTCAACTGAGGGCATGCCGAGGCCTGCTGAAGTTGAATAACGCCGAAATGGTGTTGCTATCAAAGCCCCGCAGGGCGAGGCTTACAGCGGTATTTGCTGCGTTACAGTTCTTGCGAAGGACTAGGGCCATTCGCTGCAAACTGTGCCTAGCATCTATCCACTTTAAGCACACGCAGAGCAAGCGCGGGACTTATTCGCACCTTCCTTAGCAAGCAGCCTGTTTTTTGACTCTTTGTGGGGAAGCTCTGAAGAGTTGGCGTTGTTTTTGATTAGCGGTTTGGTGGCTGAGATGGGTTTGAATCGACCAGACTAACCTAGACATTTTCTTGGTTCATAAAATAGGTTCTATCATAGTCAGCCGGAGAGGTAATCCTCCCATTTTTAACCGTAGTTAAAAGTAGAGGTTAAGCAGCCATCAAAGGTGGCTTTCCGCCATTGGCCTTGTGTGGCCGTTCATAATTATAGAATCATAGCCATTTAGTGGCATAGTCCTGAACTTCTTCAAGTGTATCAAATAAATGTTTACTGACCCAACAGTATCTCATCGTTCTGTTATGTCGTTCGATGTAGGCATTTTGCTGAGGCTTGCCAGGTTGAATGTAATCAATTCGGATCCCATTCTTTTTCGCCCATTCTGTAAATTCGTGACTGATGAACTCTGGCCCATTATCACAACGGATCACCTTTGGTGTTGTTCGCCATTCAAGGAGTTGGTTGAGCGTCCGAATTACCCGCACCGCGGGTAGCGAGAACCCAGCTTCTATCGCAAGACCTTCTCGTTTAAAGTCATCAATGACATTAAATAACCGATAGCTTCGACCATCTGCTAACTGGTCATGCATAAAATCTATCGACCAAACTTGGTTCGGTTTAGTTGGCTCTTTCAGCGGTTCTGGTGCGTTTCGTTTTAATCTTC